>JAJZPB010000011.1 GCA_021811365.1 bacterium | reverse complement strand
TTCAAGCGTACGCGGATCGAACTCAGGGAATTCGTCCAGAAAAAGCACACCCTTGTGCGCGAGGGTAACTTCTCCCGCTTTCGGCACCGTGCCGCCTCCCACAATCGCCACCATTGAAACGCTATGATGGGGAGCGCGCAAGGGCGGATAGTGCACCACTGCGCCCTCTTTTAGCACGCCTGCGGTCGAGTGAATAGCCGTTACTTCGAGCGCCTCGTCATTTGTTAAGGGCGGCAAGATGCCCGGGAGCGAGCGCGCGAGCATCGTTTTCCCGGTGCCGGGCGGCCCGTAGAAAACGACGTTGTGCCGGCCTGCCGCGGCTATCTCGAGCGCTCGCTTTGCACTCTCCTGCCCTTTGATGTCGCGCAGGTCGACTGATGGCTCTGGTGTCGTCACCGCGCGTTCGCGTACCACACGCGGCAGCGGCTTTTCTCCGCGTACGTGCGCGAGCAGTTCGGCGAGCGTTTTGGGCGCGTACACCGCAATACCATCAGCAAGAAGCGCCTCCTGTGCGTTTTGGTTTGATACGAATACTTTTGTTATGCCCGCATTCTTTGCCGCAAGCACCTGCGGCAGCACGCCGCGTACGCCGCGTAGTGCTCCGTCGAGAGCAAGCTCTGCGCTAAAAAGCATCGGTTCGGAAAACGCTGGCAGGTCGCCCGCAGCGACAAGGTAGGCGAGCGCAAGCGGAAGGTCGTAGTGTGCGCCCTCCTTTTTTAGATCGGCCGGTGAGAGCGCGAGTACAATGCGCTTATTCTGCTGCTTCGGCGGCTTGTAGCCGGTATGGCGGATGGCTGCACTGATTCGGTCGCGCGCCTCCTCAACCGCTTTATCAGGAAGCCCGACGATAGAAAATGCATGCAGGCCGCGCGTAAGATCGGCTTCGATGGTAACCAGGACGGCGCTTGCGCCGAGCGGCTGCGCGGCAAGCACCTTAGCGTAGCCACGCGTGACGCGCGGCTGCTGCACGACTGGGAGCGGACCGTTGCGAGCGGGGTCAGTCACTGCCCCCCAGTATACCGAGCTCAGACGCTCGGTCGCGAACGAGGGTGTGCGTAGAGCGGCGAGTTACGAACCGCTTCGCGAATTTGCAAGCCGCCCCACGATTTCGGTGAACACCGCTTCGTTCCGCGCAATAAGCAAAGTCGACTGATTCCAGTACCCATAGAGCAGAATCGTGCGGCCACTCGCATCTTTGTACTCGCGCGTGTTGTGGTTAGCGACAATCTTGTCCGTAAACGTGCCCACCGGTTCCATTGCAGACGCCGCCGGTGCAGAACTTGTCGCCGTTGTTGAACTCGCGGTTCCCGCTATCGGATACGGCGGGTAGAGCAGCTGCATACTCTCGGGCATGGTGGGCTCCCAAGCGAGCATGGCCGCAAAGGTGTCCGCGTATGAAGTCACGGGCAAGATGAAGAAGGGGCTCGCGACGCCAGAAACGGTCGTAACACCGGCCATGCTTCCCGCGGGTGCAAGGTTGCGCACGAGCATACCCGGTGCAGCAAGCTGCATATCTATGAAAATATTGTTGCTCGTTGACGTTGCATCAGTCGTGTAAAGCAAGCGCACCTTCCCCTCTGTCGGAGGCGTCGCGACTGACTGTACGACCGCCTGCTCGAGCGCCAAACCCGAACCGGAAATTTGCTGGCGTTCGTCCACAAAGATCGGCGCGGACACCGTTTGCGCTACCGTCACCGGAGTGCGGCCTTGTTCATAGCGAAGGTAGGCTTCATACGCACCGAGAGCGCCTACTAGTAGCAGCACGATGCTGAGGCTTATATACGCAACATTCGCTACTGTGTGACTCGGTGCCGCTGTCGCCTGCCTGCCCGCGTCTTGCTCTGCAGCGAGCACCGTAAAGGCCGACGCACCCGATTCATTCACATGGTCGGAAAAGTCGCTTGAGTACGTCTCGATGGGTGAGTCTTCGTTGTTGCTCACGGATGGCTTTTCGGGCGCTCTGTACGGCGCTGGCTCCGACTGCGGCGGTTCAGGCGTAACGACCGCAAGCGTGGGCGGTGGCACCGGGCGCGGAGAAGCTATCGGTTTTGGTATAGGCACTTGCGGCGAGACTTCGCTAGACGGCGGTTCAGTCTTAACGACCCGAGGCGTAGGCGGTGGCACCGGGCGCGGAGAAGCTATCGATTTTGGTATAGGCACTTGCGGCGGAACTTCGCTAGACGACGGTTCAGGCGTAACGACCGGAGGCGGAGGCACCGAGTGCGCTTTTGCGGCATAGAGCGAATCGTCAACCGAATCCGCGGTCTCCGCGCCATACGGCATCAAGTCGGGTTCTGTACCTCGTTTCAACGCCTCAGCATCGCCAGCAAAAGTGCGAATAAACTTTTGAGGCGTCGTGCTCGCGTCCGCAAGTTCTCCCGTAAGCTGATTGGGCTTCGTTGCCATTCACCCTCTATAGTAGCGTACCGAAACCGTATCTGTGCTACGCGCGCGAGGAAATGGTGAATTTACGAGGATCGTCGCACATATCAGTAAATGCGTGCGCCGCCTCTTTGAGCTTCGCGGAGGATGACTTTCCGAAAGAAATAACTTCCACCTGACACCCCTCATGCAGATCAAGGTACTGAATGAGTGGAATGAAGTCGCCGTCTCCTGTAGCGAGAATGACGGTGTCAAGTTTTGGTGCAAGCTTGACGGCGTCGATAGCGAGACCGACATCCCAGTCAGCTTTTTTTGCGCCGTCGGAAAACACTTGGAGATCTTTTACTTTCGTTTCGATGCCGATTTTCGTAAGCGCGTCAAAAAAAGCGGACTCTTCGCCCGTGTCCGTCTTAATGACGTACGCAATCGCGCGCACCAGAATGCGCCCGCCGACCGCTTCCTCAAGAATCTTCCCAAAGTTTACCCGAGCACGATAGAGATGTTTTGCACTGTGGTAGAGATTCTGCGTGTCGATAAAAACCCCCACGCGCTGCGCCGGATGCTTTATCACTGCCATACAAAGAAAATAAATGAATGACGACGTCTAATGCCGCAACGCGACTATAGCTGCCGTATGCACAGTTCCATTAAAATGAGCGGCTCTGCCGCACGGTCCATGCTACCACAAGCGCCGGCTTCGCCGGCGCTTGGTTTACCCTATTTCTTGAGTCCAAGTTTTTTGACGAGGGCGTTGTAGCGGCGCTTGTCGTTTGTCTCAAGGTACCGCAAGTGAATGCGGCGGTCAGCGACCATCTGCAAAAGGCCACGACGAGAGTGAAAATCCTTAGGATTTTTCTTGAGATGTCTCGTGAGCTCTTCGATACGCTGAGAAAGGAGCGCGACCTGTACGTCCGGAGAACCGGTATCTCCTTCGTGCCGAGCCGTATCCTTTATGACTGCCGACTTCTTCTTGCTGGTAAGCATGTAGGGACACCTTACCACACCTTGCAAAGCTTCGCAAGTGTGTCTAGGTAACGCGTCCCGAGCGCGTGGCGGTCGCATATTGTGCGCACTTCGCACGGTATACTGCAACTATGACCATTGAGGACGCAAAGCGTCAGTTCCTAGAATACACTGAGATCGAGCGCGGCCGCGCGGTCAAAACCATAGAAAACTACGACCGGTACCTTTCCCGCTATTTTGCCCAGATGGGGATAAAAACGACTGCGGATATTTCCGAACCCAATATTCGCGAGTTCCGCCTCTGGCTCAACCGACAAAAGGGCGCAAGCGGGTCAATGAAGCGGCGCACCCAGAACTACTACATGATCGCCCTGCGGGCGTTTTTGAAATTTCTGCGCAAACGCGGCATTGACTGTCTCTCACCCGAGCGCATCGAGCTCGCAAAGCTTCCCGAACGTCAGATCGACCTTCTTACGGAGAATGAGCTTGACCGCCTCTTCATGGCTCCTGAAGACGCGCTCAAAAAAGAGAAAGATGCGCACAAACGCCGTAACCTCCTGCGCGACCGCGCGATTCTCGAACTGTTTTTCTCCACCGGTTTGCGCATTGCGGAGCTTTGCGCTCTGAACAGCGACATCGATCTTTCCCGAGATGAACTCTCCGTGCGCGGCAAAGGCGAAAAAGTGCGCGTCGTTTTTCTCTCCCCCGCTGCTAAACGTGCCGTTTCCGAGTATCTAAAAGTACGCGATGATATGGAGGAAGCGCTTTTTGTCGACGGCCGCCCAACAAAACCTCATCGCATTACCCCGCGCGACATTCAGCGCCACCTAAAGGGCTATGCCGCTCGGGCGGGTATCACCCACAAGGTCACTCCGCACGTGCTGCGCCACGCATTTGCCACCGACCTGCTCGCAAACGGTGCTGATATCCGTTCTGTACAGCAAATGCTCGGTCACGCATCGATCACTACCACGCAAATTTACACGCACGTTACCGACGCGCGTCTGCGCGAAATCCACCAAAAGTACCACTCTCGCCGTGGCTAAGCGGTGGTGCCACTAAACGAAAAACCAGCGCTGAAGTCGCGCTGGGGGGTGAAGAGATGAAAGAAAAGAACAGAAAGAACGAGAATGGTGAGTGGAGATTGAATGTGTGGGGGAAAGAGGGGTGAATAAGAAATAAGGTAGGAAAGGAAGAAGTGGAAGCAGTAATTTGCCTCTACTCCCGACACATTTTTGGCCACTCAAATAACGTTGTTCTGTCTATGGTAACAGGGTTTCAAACCGAAAGGTTACAGGTCATCGCGCATTTTTGATTTTGGAGTGCGTTTCGCTCAAACCCGCCACGCCTTACGGCGCGACAGGATGTCGCTGCACTTCGCCTACTCTCCAAAATCAGAAATGCGCGCTATGGCGCCTTAAACGAAACGTGGCCGCGCCATACGCACTGGTAAGGCTAGGCCTAGCGGCCCGGAGCGCCGGAGCGTTGGCGCAATCGAGTTTCGCCCACCATCCTCGTGCTATCGTTTCCTCAATGAAAATCGTGTCCTGGAACGTGAACGGGATTCGCTCAGCGCACAAGAAGGGCGACTTTGACCGTATGCTCAAGGCGCTTACGCCGGACATCCTTTGCCTTCAGGAAACGAAAGCAGAGCAACATCAGTCCCCTGTCGAACTGCCCAGCTACGAAGAATACTGGAACTCCGCAAAAAAGAAGGGGTACAGCGGCACAGCAATTTTCTCTAAGCAGCTTCCCTTCAATGTAATTTTCGGCATACCCGAAGACCTTACTGAAAAATACGGTCTTGCCGACGACGGCTATGGAAACCCAAATGACGAAGGCCGTGTCATTGCCGCAGATATGGGCGAATTTTACGTGGCCTCCGTCTACACGCCAAACGCAAAAGACGACCTTTCGCGACTCAAGCTTCGCCACCAGTGCTGGGACCCTGCCTTTCTTGCGTATATGCAGCGACTCGAAGAAGATAAACCAGTTATTTTCTGTGGTGATCTCAACGTTGCACACACGCCAGATGACCTTGCAAACCCCAAGGCGAACGAGGGTGGACACGGATACACTCGAGAAGAGCGAGAAGGTATAGATCGGATTGAGGCAGCCGGATTCATAGATACATTTCGTCTGTTCACGAAAGGCCCCGGACACTACACCTGGTGGAGCCACTGGGCAAAGGCACGCGAGCGTAATATCGGCTGGCGCATCGACTATATTTTCGTATCGTCGGCGCTAATCGGGCGCATAGTGACTGCAGAAATCCACAGCAGCATTTTTGGATCCGACCACTGCCCTGTTTCCATAACTCTCGAGTAAAGGACATTATCCACAGGCGTGTCCTTTACTCTGTCCTATATAACCGTACTATAGGGAACAGAGAGATTGTTCCTTGATTGCTCTTTCAAAATCAGGCTGTCACGCAGTGAACGCGCCGCCAACGATTCGCGGCGCATCCGCACCTTCCAAAGGGCGCGCGACGTTCCACGTGAAAGCACCACAATAAAAACCGCCCGCCTTCTCCGTTGTCGGCACCAAAATCCAAGCCCCCTCCATATTTAGTCGACAACTTCCTGCTGGGCGGTTTTTTTATACCTGATATTCATAACTTGTTACACGCGAAACATTTGCCCGTAGGTTGTCGCAAGCCGGATTGCCTGTTTTCCTCTGACGACGTTACACGCGAAACACCCGCTTCTGCGGGTGTTTCGCGTGTACTGCCCAGGACTTTTCGCTAGGATACGTGGTGTCTTTTGAGAATCGCCTCTACCTCCTTCTCCTCTTCTGATTCCTTGAGTTCTTTCCCTTTCTCTCCCGTCTGCCGAAGTTCCGCATCCGAAAGCTCTTGTAATTCTGCGGTACGAGCATCTAAATACTCCCTGGTGTTTCTGTTTGAATCTTCAAGCACATCAGCAAGTAGCGCGTGGAGCATGTACCCTATGCGCGGCCCCGGTTTCTCGTGGAACACGTCCATAAGCCGTGTTCCGTCTGTTTTGAGCATTGTGACGGAAACGGGATCCCGCAGCGCCTGATCAACCATTGCTTGATACTTACGAAAGCGAAATGGCTGCTCTTTTGGACGTCCCGTTCCAATGCGGTCGCAAATACGAAGTTTAAGCAAGTCCTGCATGTTTTCCCTACCGACGTTAGCAATCATGCGGCGGACCGCCGAAAGCGTTATTTGGTCTGGGTCGGAGAAGAACATATGCCACCGAACCAGCTTGGTAACTTTATCGATAGTTTCCCGTGAAAACCGAAGTTCCTCGAGCGCCCTTTTTGTTACACGTGAACCAACTACCTCGTGGCCGTGGAAGGTCCAGTCCTGCTTTTCCTCAGACCAACGTCGTGTCTCGGGCTTTGAAATGTCGTGGAACAGTGCCGCTAGCCGAATATCAAAAGGATAATGCTTGTCCGCCGCATGCTGAAGCGACCGGAGCAGGTGGCCGTACACATCGTATTTGTGTGCTTGGTTCTGTTCTACGCCAATTCCCCGAATAAGATCAGGGGCAATAAACACCAGAATACCTAGCTGATTTGCTAGTAGAAAAGCTGTCATCGGCTGATCCGAATTGAGAATCCGTACCAACTCGTCACGGACTCTTTCACGTGAAACTTGCTGCAAATGGCTCGCATTTGCCTGAATCGCTGCCGCCGTCTCACCGTCAATACCGAACCCGAGCTCCGCAACCAAGCGAACGGCACGAAGCATCCGAAGCGCATCTTCGCCAAAACGCATCACAGGATTACCCACTGCCCGCACAATCTTGTCCTTTATGTCCTTTTCACCTCCGAACAGGTCGACCAATTGTCCTTTAGAGTCATCGTATGCGAGCGCATTCATGGTGAAATCTCTACGAGCAAGATCCCCTTTGAGTGAGGTCCCAAACTCGACAGCGTCTGGTCGGCGGTGGTCGGAATAGCCGGACTCAGTCCGATACGGAGTTATCTCCACGATCGCGAGCCGAGGGTCTTTCGAGCTCGTCTTTACTCCGACCGTACCGTAATCGTTTTCGTAAAATGACTCTGAAAATAACGCCTGGATCTGGTCTGGAAGGGCATTTGTGGTGAAGTCCCAGTCGTGCGGTTCCCTTCCGAGAATGAGGTCACGGACACAGCCCCCTACGAGGTAAGCCTCGAAACCACCCGTACGGAGAGTGGTTGCTATTGTGGAAATCTCTTTCGGAACCTTGAAATCCATGGCGTGATAGTAGCACGTAGCGTACTATGGGGCGCATAAAGCCCCGGTGGTGAAATGGATATCACGGCTGTCTTCGGAACAGCTATTCTGGGTTCGAATCCTGGCCGGGGCACCAGTGCATATAATCTTCCGGAAATGCGCATTTGAACGTATAGAACTTATGCCAACTTTAGGTGAGGCTTAGGCCTCTCCTAACTAGAGGTACGGTAGTGCCAGCCAGGCCTGATCAGTTCGGGCGCAACACCGGTTGCCGCTCGGCTACTCGCTAGAGACGCAAACGCAGAATCCTACTTTTCTCAAACCACCTATATACCCGCTATTTCTTTTGCGGCTAACCGGGCGCATGTTTCCCGTGTAACATCAGAGGGCTCAGAGCTTCCCTAGAATCGCAGTAACCAGACCTCCACCCCTTTACCAAAGGGTCTTGGTACCCCGCCGCAGCGTATATTGAATATTTACTCTTTTTTACACGGTATAAGCTTCAATCAGACATAATTTGCACTTTATGTGCAATGAGAGTGTTACTATGAGGGCCAATGCTAGGCGGGAAAGAGAGAAAACTTGCAGACCGCATCGTAGAGCGAATTATTGAGGGCCCTTCTACGATAAAAATCCTCATCTCCGAGTTAACAGAAGATGGGCCAAGTTCTCGCGCGATATACAAAGCAGTAGCTAACCTGTTGCGGGATGGCGTACTCGTAAAAGTAGGGAAGGTTGTAAGGATGAACCCTGAGTGGAGCGCGAGCGCGAGGAACCTTCTTTACCACTCAAGCGCTTTGAATCTTGCCCCTGGAGAGCGGCTTGCGTATCGATTCACCTCTATGGCGAACTTGCAGGCCTACTTAAATGAGCACGCGCCCGGGCTCAGGGAACTTGAGCGCGACGGGGGAGTCTTTTTCTACACACCGCATAATTTTTGGATCCATTTACCGGTGCAGCAGAAACGCGTGGATGCGTACTACCGGCATTTTGCCGAACAAAGACGGCACGCATTCTTTACAGTGGGGGAGTCGCGGGCAGCAGACATCGCCTTCAAGCGCGCATACCAGAACGAATTTCTCCAAATCCACACGGAACATAGGACCGGGCTCTCGCGTACGAACCATCTAGCCATATTCTCTGAGCACATACTGTCGGTCCGCCTGCCCAGACGAGTCGCCGAAGCAATTGATGCGCTTTACGATTCAGAAAGAGTAGCGGCTGAATTTCTGCCGGACTTACTCACCCTGCTACAGAGGCCGGCACGTATCTATTTAACTCTCGAACATAACAGCGCCCGAGCGCGTGCCCTCAAAAGGAACCTTTCTCTGCCATTTTATTTTCGAAAACCTCAGTAGCGCGCGGACGCAACAGCGCCAATCTCCTTGTTTATATCAATTTTTTATGCAAAAATGAGCCGCAACGCGGATATGGTTTAGTGGTAGAACACGTCCTTGCCAAGGATGAGACGGGAGTTCGATTCTCCCTATCCGCACAAAGCAGCGATACGCACGCAAAGACACTATGGACGGGTATGCACACGTCCCCTCGGTTGAGACACGCTCACGCCACTATCCAGTTTTGGTTCGATTTAAAGCGTCACTTAGGCGCTTTTGCGAACGACCGCTAATGGGACACATTTGCCCTCCGCGCAATAATGTGGATATCCATGGGGATTGTGTGGATAAAGGACAGTGGAAAACTCTGTGGAAAGTGGGGATAGTCCGAAATTAAGTACAGTAAGTACGCCATACTTTTAAAAGCCGTGGATATTTCTGCTAAAAGCCGAAAAGAAATTGGCGCTCTAGGAGAAGCTATAGCAGGGGAGTACCTTAGGCGACGCAGCATGCGGATTATCGACCGAAATGTTGCTTGGAAAACAGGGGAGCTCGATGTGATTGCACAGGAAGGAGACACTCTGCACATCATCGAGGTAAAGACGCTGGTCGTTGACGAATTCCCTCGGTCGCTCAGCCAGCAAGACGAATATGACCCATCCGCAAATCTCCATGCGTACAAAATTCACAAAGTCGCCCGTACTGCGGAGTGGTATGTCCTCAACACGAACTGGGAGGGTGACTGGCAGGTCGATGGCTGCCTGGTATGGCTGCGCAGGCGCGACAGCAAAGCTTTCGTACGATTCTTCCCGCAGATAGCCTAAAAACCAAGAAACCTGCTAGGATGCAGAAACACGGGACGTTGTGTAGTGGTAGCACGCGACCTTTGGGAGGTTGTAGCCCGAGTTCGAATCTCGGCGTCCCGATAATCGGTGCGGTGAACAAGCATTTCTTAGTTTGTATAAGCAGCGTGTGACTACGGTCGCATGTCGCGCAGCTATGCTCTTTATTTATGACAGAACACTCCGACCGACGTCCGCGCTCGCGTGCCCATGCATCTCTTTGCGAAAGCGGCGCCTTCGTGCCCGTTTACCCTCATGGCCCATGCCTGGGCTGGCAGTATGCGCGTCTCCTACTGGGTAGGTTGGGTTGTGCCTAGTACTGCCGACTCGAGCGCTGGGATCTGCTGGGCAAAGGCCTGCACTGCGCTTGCAGGATCCTGCGCGAGGAGTGCTTCAAGAGAGCTTCCTGTCTGCGCCGCATAGTCAGCACGAATGTAGGAAGCGGTAATGGCGTTCAGCGAGCGTGATGCTGTTGCGCCCGTTACCGTACTTGTCGTAATCAAACCCGCGAGCTGGCTTTCACCGTTCGCCACGCCGCCTCCAGAGGAACCCTCCTGGGCCGCAGCGCTCCCGCCGAGCGCAAGCACATCTACCGAAGTCGTAGCAAATGTGAACACCCCCTTAACCGACCCGTACACGACGGTAGGGAAGAGGTCGGTTTGAATTTGCACTGTATTCAAAAATTGCGCGCCATACGAGGCTATTACCACATCAGAACCCTGCCGTGGCGGAGCGCTGGCAAGCGGTATAGCAGGGAAGTACGCCGGGAGCGGCTGTTCGGTTGCGCTGCTGGTAATCGCGAGCAGCGCGTAATCATGTTCTCCGGTACCCGTCGGCAAGCGTTCGGTGAGCACGCCAGTATTTTCCGCAACCCATGCTGGCGAGAGGTACTCGAGTTTCGCTTCGTACTGATCCGTCGCGGGGCTGCCACTACGAATAACGCAGGTAACGCCTTGGTCGGCAAGCAAAAAGTACTGCGCCACATGTGCATTCGTGAGAATGATTCCCTTCGAGTCAATAATGACGCCGCTACCGGAAATTGAGTGCAGAGAGCTGCTTGCTGGCGCGTAGCACATGATGTTTACCAGGGCAGCGCGCAGCTGTGCAGACGCAGCAGTAAAGTTAGCCGTAGGTGGTTGTGGCGCAGGCGGCAAGAGTGTTTGCGCTTCGGACACCGACCGGCTTTGCCGACGCGCTGATCCATTGGGAGCGGTCGTTGCGGAGGCTGCCAAGGAGGAGGTCGCCGATGACGGCCCGCTGGTGTTTACGGCAGCGGAGCCGCCCGCCGTCGAGCTAGTCTGACTTTGTGCGGTCGGTACTGGCTGCGCTGGAGCGGTTGGCCGTATGTTCGCCTGGGTGATTACCACTAGAAGCACCACGCTCACCGCAAGCGCGGCTAGGCTCGTCCAGAGCGGAAGGCGATTCATATGCCTTACGCTAACGCAAAACAGCGTATAAATACAGTGCTGGCAAGAGGAGGAGCGCGCAAAAGCCCGTTCTGCTATGCTGGAAAGACGCGGGATTAGTTTAATGGCAGAACGTCAGTTTTCCAAACTGAGAGCAGGAGTTCGATTCTCCTATCCCGCACCCGAGTGAGCAACAAGCACGTGGCCGTCTGCAGCTACGTGCTTGTTCGAGCGAGAGTGCGTAGAGAAGCATGCAAGCAATGCTTATCCCGCACAGATTGAACGCAGAGAAATCTGTGCGGGATAAGCGAGGCGCCTTCGCGCCTCGCGCGGAGAATCGAAGCGCGGAGCCATGTGCGAGGCTTTGCGAGCATGGCGAGTAGGGGTCGCGAGCGAAGCGGTCGCTTAGCGGATTGGGAATACCTGGACCAATCCGGTTAGCGAAACGTGACCGAAAGGCGTCCTCGCCGGAATGACTTTGAGTGAGGCTCGGTGAGCTTGATCTCGCGTAACGATCAACCCGCCCAAGCCCCAACTGCATGGGTGCGTGTCTCACGGCATGCACCCAGTTTATTTTTGTACGGTAAAATATTTTATGCATGGATTCGAACGCCGGTTTTATTTCCAACAAGAATTCCCGTGCACTGTTTTTTGTGCTTTCGGGTGTCACGGGGGGTAAAGACGAACCGCTCGTGAACTATTTGAGCAGAACCGTTTCCGCTCGTGGGTCAGTGCTTACTTTGCAGTTTGCAAATGATCCTCTCTATCAAAACAGCGCATTGCCGGAAATGGAGGAAATGACGTTTGCTAACTGCTTCAGCCGCATTGATCGAGCCATGCAGATTGCAGGCGGTACAGAGTTGTATTCAGAGATTATTTTTCTTGCGCATAGTTTTTCCGCAGTTATCGTTTCTTACTACCTTGGACTACATACGCAGACACACGCATCTTCTCCGCACTACACGCTCGTTATCATAGACAGCGATCCTTCTTCGAAGCTGCTGGCGTACCTCGACGCACAGAGTGAGGAATTCCTTAGAGACAAGACTAGGAACCCGTTCCATGCCTCCGTGGTTGATTTTATGCGTACACACGATAGCGCGGAAATCCTAAGGGCGCTCCCGGTATCTGTTATAAGCATTGAGGCGAGCGAGATTGGCGCTGACCACGAGTTCACGAGTGATGATTCAAAACGACAGTTAGCAGAAAAGATCTTGCGCAAACTACCGGCCAATCTCTAACTCTGAGCGGTGCTACCGTCTTAGCGTTGCTGCAAACGACCACCGCTAACGCCATCCCGGTTCAGGCTCTATGGAACAGAATACAAACCAGCGTATATGAAATACGCCTTTATTTCGAATTACAATACCGTCACGATCACCCCAACGGCGCCGGTCACAGTCTCTGTCGCTCACTAAACTGCAATCTCCGCCCGCTGCAGCATTTTGATAAACGTGAGCATTGCGCCATGTTTTCCATGTACGAACGGTCGGAAAGGAGGCTTATACGTACGTCATGTTCGGGGTACAACGAAATCTTCGTATGCGGAGCGAGACTGACAACAGTCGAAAAACACTGAAGGCAACCGAACTTGTGCGGACTCGCCTTTAGTGGAACAATCGCCGTGGAGCATGGTTCCGTGCTCCACGCACCAACTTGAAAGAAGGGTCTACCCAGATGACGTTACGTCCGGCCAGAATGGCAACAGTTCCGCACGCAACACGACCGATGGTGGTCCCGCGGTTCGGGGAAAAACTGAACCAGCAAAAAGAAGGGACGGCGCATACGCGCTTTCCCGAAATCGTCGTGCCCGGGATGGGTGTTTCGCAAGTTATCCTCAAGAACTGGTTTCGGATGACGATACGGGACATGGAAACGGTCGGTGACTGTTTCAAACCGGTCATACGCGTTCACTACTTCCGGCTACTGCTTCCCGCCAACACATTCTGGTCGTATCGGGCTGGTGTGACGAATCGCGTGCCGTCCAACGCCGTAATCGTCTACGGCTGAACGGCGCGACTGAACTGAGAGCCACTCCTCGCCTTTGATACGAGGGGTGGTTTTCCTTTGTGGTTCGTACTGGCCACCAGCCTGGGAATAAGTTTTGACGCTCAGCACTTCGAGTCCAGGTTGCTTCTTTGAATTAAGATGGTACGTTTTATCCCCACAAGCGGGCTACCTTGCCCGACACGTCGTATGGGATAGTGGACGCCATGGGTACCTCACTTAACGCAGACGGCGGCCAACCGCAGATTAGCAACATGCAGGCCATGGGACTTTTCGCGAGCGTTGCTCTATCGGTTGTGCTGGTGATTCTCGTTATTTTATTTAAGTCTATCGGTATACTGCCAAAGTCGTGGTCTTGGGGAGCGGTGCTCGGCGGTTTAGTTGTGTTCATTCTGCTTATGTTCCTTGTTGCGCGATTCTTGGGATTTGTAGGCGTCGTCTTATTGATTCCTCTTGGACTAGGTTTTCTCGTTTTCGGCGTGCCCATGCTGCAACACTCAGCACAGCAAGACGCTCTTAAAAACGGCGTGAGCGGTACGGCCACAGTAACCGCAGCAAACTTCGATGGGTTCGTGAACTACCAGGGCGAGTTCACACTCACGCTCCTGGTGACGCCACAGAGCGGCGCAGCATTTTCGGCAACGACGATGGTATTTGGCCGCGGTTCGTCGCAAACCTCTCCCTATCCGGTCGGCGCAAAGGTAAACGTGAAGTACATCCCGACCAATCATGATGTGGCGATAGTCGGACCGAGTTCGTAGTTGGTGCGGCCTCGGTATCAAGATTCGTACGTGCGCCTCACCGGTTAGATCGCTTGCTCCGAAAATAAATTGCGAGCAATAGTTTGGTCGGGACAGATCATCTAGAGATACGGAAGCAGCCCTCACGTAAACGAGACGACCCGCAGCGCTCCGATGCTCGATGCATTCTCGTGCGGGGGCCTCGATCGTTCAAGGGGTCACATCAACGATGGCAACTCGGTCTGGATGCGCGGGGTCGTATTTTACCTGGAGCATCTTGCCGGGAGAAAATCTGTCGGCGCTAGTCGTGATCGTCCGTTCGACAACGGCGGTATAGGGCGGCTGATCCTTCGGCATGACTTCGAGATGGATAGCGATAACTGGCTCGTAGTTGTATCTGGTTCTCGTGTCCTCAAGACTGACGATCTTTGCAGTCGCAGGGACGCCGGACTTCAGGGTCTGGCGCGAACGACTATATCCAACGAACAACGAAATGAAATAAATAACGACCGCAAGTAGCAGGACAGCGACGACCGCAAGTACCAGAAAGACGACAATGGGAACGCCGGTAGCGGCATGGGAGGACGACCGGGGGATTGGAACATAGCTACTTGCCAACTGCGTTGCGAGAGTGGAGGCAAATGATACGGAAGGTACGAGGATTAGGAAAGCGACGAGCACCGGATTGAGTTTCTTCATAGCATTTGACCGCATTTGTTATAGGTGTGTGGTGTTTGGATATACAAATCTCGGCGCCAGGTGTCCACAGGGGCCCTATGACTATTCCCCGTTGCAACTCCGCAGAACTCCACAGTCCTGGCGGTGAGGTTTACAATCTTGCTGTATTACAGTGCAGAGTATAACATCGAGTCATAGAGCAGATCTCCACTTAACGATTCAAATGAGCATTCGACATGCTCTCTACGCACACGCCACATATCGCCAAGCAATAGAAATGCTGAGGCCGAATGTGGACAGGACAGGCACCATTTTTTCTTTTATCCTCTCTGGGCCCGCGCTTTTTGATATTTCGGAACCATACACTGACCTGAGCCATATCGCGCGCTCGAGTTTGGCACGCAACAGATACAGGAGTTGAAGGCGATATAAAAAGCAAAGCTCAGTGGAGGGGCGTTGCGCAGACATAGCAGTCTCTTCACCACGAGAGCCACTGCGCCACATTTTCCATATACGAGCGGTCTGAAAACAGGCTTATAAGTACGCTATGAGCAGGGCGCTGGTTGAGGCTTAATATAACCTCGTTTGTTTGTGCGATATCTTGGATATTGGTTGCGTCACGATTTCGATACTATGCCGCTTCGAGCTCTAAAAGTGCTTCGAATAGGGGGTCGATATAGACTTAATTATAATTCCGCGCTGCTCAGCCGGCTGGAGTAGCGCGATGCAGACAAACAAGGCCCCAGAAGGAGAGCAGTAGAGTTGCTACGCTGGCAATTCCTTCCATCCAAGCCATATCTGCTTGGAGCTCTAGTGCGAGGGCGAAGGACAAAACACCGAGCAGACTCGTCAGGAAAAATGACGGAGCGAGCAGATGAAGCGCCAGTGGCTGGGCCGATCGCAGTGCCCTGGCCCAGAGAGCAAAGACAATTGCGAGCGGCACGAGCTCGATGGGAATGCTGCGCCCTTGCAGTTGGCGTATGCCGAACGCGAGCAAGTCATCGCCATATAGACCAGCAAACAAGGGGACTAAGGACCAGGTCGCCGCCACCACAGCCCTGTTGAGCCACGGATTGCGGTCCTCACTCGTGTGAACGTGCGTCTCCATGGGGATGCTAAACGATACCACGAGCGCGTATTCTCGCGGCATCTACACAACAAGGCGTGCTGCCAGACGAAACCGTTGTCGTGCGCCGTGGCAGGAGTACCATAGCCTCATGGAACCACTCGCTTCGCGCATACGGCCACAAACGCTTCGGGAGGTGGTCGGGCAAGAACATCTCGTTGGAGAAGGGAAGCCGCTACGCGTCGCAATTGAGAAGCAACGCCTCTTTTCCTTCATTCTCTGGGGGCCGCCGGGCACAGGGAAGACGACCATCGCGCGCTTGTATGCGCGCGCACTCGACGCGACCCTTTTCGAGCTCTCGGCGGTTTCGGCAGGGAAGGAGGACATTCGCAAAATCATCGAGCTCCCCGCGACCGGCAAGCCCAAAGTAATTTTCCTCGACGAAATACACCGTTTTAACAAAGCGCAGCAAGATTTCCTTTTGCCCTATGTCGAAAGCGGCGAGCTCACCTTAATCGGTGCAACGACGGAGAATCCGTCCTTTGAGGTCATCTCTCCGCTGCTTTCGCGCTGCCACGTTTTCGTACTCGAACCGCTTTCGGAAGCCGCACTCAAAGCAGTCTTGAAGCGCACCAAGATCACGGTACCGAGAGACGCCGCGGACTGGCTCGTACGCTACGCAAATGGGGACGCGCGCAAAGCGCTCGGCCTCCTTGAAAGCGCGTCGCAGTTATACGGCAGCATTACCACTCAGGCGCTCTCTCAAGCGCTCGAGTCGCCCCACTTGCGCTATGACAAAAAAGGCGAGGAGCACTACGACACCATTAGCGCCTTCATAAAAAGCATGCGCGCTTCGCAAGCCGATGCGGCGCTGTACTACCTCGCCCGCATGGTTGAGGCAGGCGAAGACCCGCTCTTCATCGCCCGGCGCATGGTGGTCTTCGCCTCCGAAGACGTCGGCCTTGCCCAGCCGACTGCGCTCGTAGTAGCAAATGCAGTCTTCCGCGCATGCGAGACCATTGGCTACCCCGAGTGCGCAATTAACCTCGCCCACGGAGTGGCGTACCTCGCTCAGGCAAAAAAGGACCGCAGTGCGCATGATGCTCTGCGCGCTGCCCAAGCCGATGTGCATGCATACGGCAATCTGCCGATTCCCAAAAAGATTCGCAATGCGGTCACGAAACTCATGAAAGAGCTCGATTACGGCAATGGTTACGAAAAGTACGACGCCGAGAGCTATCTACCCGGCGCGCTCAAAAACAAGCGTTATTTAAAATAGGACAGGAACGCGGTAGCTATCTTTGAAAAACTTACAGACAACCGGCAGTTTGAAACGGAGATGCGGCGGTGTAGCTCATGAGCGCGCTAGGCGCGCCGCTCGGAGGTGGCGCGCCACGTCCATGCAGTACAGAAAAAGATTAATCACCCGGAACTTGCATGCCTCGTAAACGCCGAGCCCGTCTTTGTTGCCACAACGCAGCTTGCTGAACCACAGGAAACCCGCCAAAGATAGAGACCTGCAGCGGCACAAAACGCACCGCCCGGCGCAAAGCGCCGGGCGGTGCGTTTAACCCAAGCCCGCAGGCTAGTCCAAAACGCTTATTTAACCGCGTCTTTGAGTGCCTTTGCCGGGCGAAACTTCGCCGTACGGGTGGCAGGGATGCGAATCGTTTCGCCTGTGCGAGGGTTGCGACCCTCGCGCGCCGGGCGCGCCTTCGTAGCGAAGATGCCGAGGCCGGCAACAGAAACCTCCTCCCCGCTCTTGAGGCTCATCACAATCGTATCGATCACGGTCTCAACCGCGCGTTCAGCATCGGCCTTTGTAGAGCCAAGAACGCCGTGCACCTTGTCGATAATGTCAGCTTTGTTCGCCATAAGTATGTGCTTACCACCAATAATTGACCGTCCAGATTTAGCGCATTTCTGCGTCACGGGCCCATCCGCCGTTTCTGCTTTCGCTTTTTCGCCAGAGCATCCCGTTCCTTGAACTGCACCCAAATCTGCACGTTCGTAGGGAACCGCACAGTCGGGTACACAAAAAGTATAGATAACGCCGTATTTTCCGCAATAGGGGTTGCCGGTATGCTGTGTATGTAGCAAAATCACGCGCGGGGGGATCCAACGCGTGATTTTGCTACTCGTTATCGCGCGAACTCGACTACGCGATTTTCGCGAATGACGTTTACTTTAACTTCGCCCGGGTACTTGAGCTCTGCCTGAATGCGCTTTGCAATTTCACGCGCAAGCACGTGGAGTGCCACATCGGTGATCTTACCGGGGTTCACGAAAACGCGAATCTCGCGCCCTGCGGCAATCGCATACACCTTTTCAACGCCTTCAAATCCCTTGGCAATCCGCTCAAGGTCGCCGAGCCGTTCGAGGTAGCGCTCAACGGTGTCACGCCGTGCGCCCGGCCGAGACGCACTCACCGCATCAGCGACCTGCACGATAACGGCCTCGGGCGTTTCATAGGGAAACTCCTCGTGGTGCGACTGCATCGCCTGGATGATCCGCGTATCTGCGCCGAATTTTTCAAGGAGACGACGGCCGATCTCCACATGCGTGCCTTCAGCTTCGTGATCAACTGCCTTACCAATGTCGTGCAGCAATGCTCCCGCCCGCGCGACTGCTTCGTTTGTGCCAAGCTCTGCGGCGAGCATTCCAGCAATATGCGCCATTTCTATCGAGTGCTGTAGAACGTTCTGACCGTAGCTTGTGCGGAAGTGGAGTCTACCCAAGAGTGACACAAGGCGCGGGTCTAACCCAATGACGCCCGTTTCAAGCGCCGCTTCCTCACCTCTTTGCTTCATAAGCTCCTCGATTTCCTGGCGCGTTTTCTCAATAGTCTCTTCAATCTTTGCCGGCTGGATACGGCCATCGGCAATAAGCTTTTCGAGCGCTATTTTCGCGATTGCACGGCGCAACGGGTCAAAGGATGAAAGGGTAATCTTGTCTGGAGCATCGTCTATGAGCACGTCCACGCCCGTGAGGCGCTCAAAGGCTTTGATATTGCGCCCCTCTTTGCCGATAATTTTGCCTTTCACCTCATCCGATGGGATTTGCACCGAGAGGCTCATAACATCGGCATTGACCGCGTTACCGAGGCGATGAATGGTGCTCGTGAGAATTGCTCGGGCGCGCTCCTCGAGACGCGCCCGGCCGTTCGCGTCAAGTTTTTGCAAGCGCAAAAGTATCGCCTCTTCGTGTTCGCGTTCAAGACTTGCAAAAAGCTCGTCGCGCGCACGTTCAACCGGAAGGTTTGCTGCAGCAGCGAGCGCGCGCTGTCGCTCAACGAGCAGCGTCTCCGCGCGCTGTTCTCGTGCTGACAGGGTACTGTCCCTGAGGTCAAGGTCGCGGTGTCGCGTATCGAAAAATGCCTCGCGCTGTGAGAGGCGCTCTTCGCGAACCGCAACGCGTTCTTCGCGCACCTCAAGGTCGGCAAGCTGCTCAGCCTTAATGGTTTCCGCATACGCCTCAGCCTCTTCGATGATGCGCGCGGATTCTTCTTTTGCTTGTAACTGTTTTCGTTTGAGGTCAATCTCGATCGAACTCTGCTGCGCAAGGCCGACCAGCACGCGCAGCACGTAGCCGACAGCAACGCCGCCGACGCTCGTGAGCGCAAGAAAGATTAATAGTACTTGGAATGACATGGCCCGTTTCAGTGAACGCTACGGCAAAAGCCCTATAGCGCCTAAGAATAATGGTTGGTTCAGCCGGTCAGCAGGCAGCCATAGACAGTCAAGCGAGAGTGCGGTGTAGCGGGACTCTAGCACAAAACGACGCGTCGCCGAAGGCGCCGCGTCGTTTTGCTGCCCGGTAGGCACCCACCCAAACGGCTACCGGTATACGGTATCGATAATGCCGTACTTTTTCGCTTCGTCCGCGCTCATGAAAAAATCCCGATCGACATCCTTTTCTATCTTTTCAACCGGCTGGCCGGTGTTCTTTGCAAGCATGCGATTGAGCTTCTCGCGCAGCTTCAGAATCTGCCGCGCCGTGATTTCAATATCTGCCGCTTGCCCTTCTGCGCCACCATGCGGCTGGTGAATCATAATCTCCGCATTCGGGAGCGCGAAGCGCTTCCCCTTAGCACCCGAAGAAAGTATGACCGACGCCATCGAGGCGGCCATGCCCACGCACACAGTGGTAATCTCCGGCTTCACGTGATTCATCGTGTCGATAAGTGCAAGACCGCTCGTTACCACGCCGCCAGGCGAATTGATGTATAGCGAGATGCCTTTTTTCGGGTCTTCGCTCTCAAGGAAGAGCAGCTGCGCGATGACAAGGTTTGCGACGTCGTCGTCAATGGGACCGCCCAAGAAAATGATGCGGTCGCGCAGAAGCCGTGAGTAGATGTCGTACGCGCGCTCACCAAACTGACTTTTCTCAATCACCATCGGCACAAGCATTGACGCGCGGGGGGAAGGGGAAGCTGATTTCGTATTCATGGCGCTATTCTAGCAAAGACAGTTTTTAAATGCGAAAGCGTCCCGGCGCGCGCTCAGCCGGAACGCTTTCTCGTAACCGGTTACTGTGCGAGCGGAGTCGATGTGGCTACCGGCGCGACGGGGTTCTTAGCAGTACGTTTATTCCAAGCGTACACTGCACCAACGATTACCATGAGCACAATCACGACGATGGCAATCGTCGCACCCCACGACTGCTGCCGCGAACTTGGCGTCCAAGGGAAGGGTCCTTGCTCCTGGTCCTCCATGCGTGACTATGCAGACTTCTTCGCTTCGTACGCCGCGCGGCCCTTCTCAAAGGCGGCCTCGGCTTGCGCTTTATCGCCAAATCCTTCAATCACTACCTCAGATGGCTTGCCCTTCAGCGCCTTATAGGTCTCATAGAAGTGCTGCATCTCGCGCAAGGTGTGCTTGTTGAGGTCGCCAAGGTCCTGCACATCTTCCCATCGGCGGTCGTTTGCCGGCACGGCAATTACTTTTGCATCGTCGTCCCCGGAATCAATCATTTTAAGAAGCCCTACTGGACGGGCCGCGACAAGGACGCCGACAACAAGCGGGTAGGTGGTAAGTAAAATTACATCGAGCGCATCGCCATCTTCCCAGAGCGTCTGCGGCACAAAGCCGTAGTCGAAGGGGTAGGCGGCAGAGGAGTAGTTTGCGCGATCGAGCGCAATGAGCCCGGTTTCCTTGTCAATTTCGTACTTGTTATGGGAATCCTTTGGAATTTCAATGATTACTTTCATTTCCTTCTTTGTGCCCGGGTCGATATCGTGAAGCAGGTTCATATGTAAAGAAGATACCAAGCGTTGCCGCAAGTGCAATAGGGAACGGGCCCACGCACGATTTTGCGCGCAGGCCCGTTCTCCGTCTCAATACGACGAGGCGCAGCTAGTTGTCGTCTTTTGCTGGGTCGCGATCCTCCGCGCGATCCGCAACGGTTTCGTCGCTCGCCGGAAGCTCTACCAACTCCTCCTCCATTGGCAGTTCGTTCTTCTCTTCGGCAGGGCTCTCGACGTACTCCTCGCTCTCCGTAGAAATAACCCCCGCAGCAACAGCAGGATCCTCATCCGCAATGACGGCCTCTCGGGCGACCTCAACAGAGTCGCCGTTGCTCTCCGCAACTTCCTCGCCCTTTGCTGAGACAATGTCGATGTTCCAGCCGGTCAGTTTTGCAGCAAGGCGCACATTCTGTCCGCCGCGGCCGATGGCGAGCGACTGTTCGTCTTCAGAAACCGTCACCGTGGCACGGCGCTCGGCCTCA
>JAJZPB010000031.1 GCA_021811365.1 bacterium | reverse complement strand
TTAAGTTCGCGTTCAGTAGCGGCGTCAACAAATACATACTGCGAACCAAGGCTCTCGATAAGCTCGAATGTTTTATGAGCTCGACCGTCCGAAACTTCGTCGAGGTTATGACCACCGCTTTTACGATTAAGCGCATACACAATCGGCTTCATGGTGAGCAGCGCAAGCCCTTGCAGCAGCGCGCGTTCGTCTGCGCTCAGGGGTGCGCGGAGCGCCATTCTCCCTGCGGCAAGCTCTTGCTGCACCTTGTTGAGCGCGGTGTCCTCAGCTGCGGCCTCTTTAACACCTGCGCGAATGTCGCGCGCGAGCCTCTCGCGTCGCCGCGCTACCTGTTCGGCGTCAGCAAGGACAAGCTCGAGGTTAACGGTTTCAATATCGCGCGCAGGATCTATGTCGCCGTCGACATGATGCACGTCGCTGTCTTCAAAGAATCGCACCACTTCAAGGATTGCATTGGTTTCGCGGATATGCGAAAGGAACTGGTTCCCCAGGCCTTCTCCGTCCGCAGCGCCCTTCACAAGCCCGGCTATATCGACAAACTCGATTGCTGCCGGAATTGTTTCCTTGCTATGCGATAGCTGCGTAAGCGCCTGAAGCCGCGCGTCAGGTACTCCTACTATCCCGACTGAAGGATCTATGGTGCAGAATGGATAGTTTTCTGCCGGGACGCTCTGTTTGGTCAGTGCGTTAAAAAGAGTCGACTTCCCTACGTTTGGTAGTCCAACGATTCCAATCTTTAGCATAGTAGGTAAAACCTACCCGGAATTTCGATAAAAGGAAAGGGTTTGCCCTCTAGTCTTCCTATGCACATCGTACGTCGCACTTTTTGTGGAAAGTGACTCGGGCCGTCTGCAACTCTATTGGCGAGTCGCGATACTCACCCGATAGGACAATCCGCAACAGATCTACGCGCTAGCGCGCGGCGCTGCCTAAACGCGCAACCTTTTTGAACCACGCTGCTTTCCTGCGCTCAGACGCTCGCTCAGAAGGACCAAGGACTAGTGACGACGTTCTGATGCCAGCGAAGTCAAGGAGGCACTGCTCGAGCACTACCGTCGGCGGTCCGTACATGAACCAGAGCACCCACGGGCTACTGTTTGCGCTCGTGATTATCCGCGCAGTGCGCCCCTTGAGCATTTTTTTCCAGGTCAACCCATGGTCGGCGTACAGAAAGGCGAAGTGCGGCAGCCACGCTCTATCAAAGAGCCCTTTGAGCATTGCGGGCATTGAGCTCCACCAGGTCGGGTAGATAATCACGATATGATCCGCCCAACGTACGTTTTCACGAAAGTCCTCAAGGTCGGGCTCGAGCGTCTGAATCGTCTTATAGCCTTCATGCAAAATAGGGTCGAAGTGCATGTCGCCGATATTCTGGCGGCGGACCTCGTGTCCTGACGCTGTAGCGGCGGCAGCGTAACGGTCGGCAAGCGCGCCTGAAAGCGTTTCGGCGTCAGTGTGGCCGAGGAGAATAAAAACTTTTTTTGACCTCATCGATTGTTCATCATACACGATAGAGTCTAATGCAAAAGGCCGCTGTGCAGCGGCCGGGTGCATAGTTCCGGTATCGGATCTATTTTTGCATCAGAGCGGCTAGTTCGGCGCGGTATTTCTTCATCACTTCCATTGCCGCTTTTACCTCGCTTTCTCCTCCCTTTTTTCGTCTCTCTACTTCTTCGCCTATCTTTTTAAACAGCTCGGGATCCTTTTGGATAAGCGTAAGCATTTGCGCGCGCTGCGCTTCGGGCACATCTTTAAGCTTCCAGTTTGCGTACTGTTTTAGCAAATATCCTTGAATCGACATGGCATTATTTTACCACAGCGCTTGAATGCGCAGACTTTTTCGTGCTTGAGCGTCTTGCAGCACATTTTGGACACCGACAGGGCTGGCAGTGTTCGAGCCAGTATTCCTTGCCGTAATCATAGGTGAGCTCTTCGCCGGGCGCTATATGTTTTATAGCGCGTATGAATACGCGACCTTTGGATATGTCTGCCTCGCAATTAGGTCGACACGAGTGGTTGATATAGCCGGCAGGGTTGTCGCGCGGCTTTCCATCGATTGTTTTGTTTTTGCTTATCTCGAAGAGATACTTGCTGCGGCTGCTATATTCCTCTTCTTTCGAGACGAGACGGCCCACATATTCGATTATGCGCGTGTCTTTTTTAATGGGTTCAGTTGCGAAGAGTCCCAGGCCTGCGAGAGAACGCTTCACAGCAAGTCCTTTTGGTAGGGGCGCCTTTGGAGGCTGTTTCGTGTGCTTTGGTAGTTTAGGCGTGGTCATGCGACCGCTAGCATACCATGCGCGTGCAAGAAAACGACAGTGGTATACTCGAACGCGATGACTGAAGCAACGATAATTCCAAACGCGGGAAAAGCTCTTGAAGGGTCAGTAGCGGGCACGCGCTACGTTCGGCTCCCTATAAAAACGCGTCTGGTGATGCCGGGTGACGATCTTTTCGCTCTTCTGGATGAGTATGTTACGCCGCATCTTAAACCGGGAGATCTACTCTTTGTCAGCGAAAAAATCGTCTGCATCTGTCAGAATCGCATCATTCGTGCCGCTGACGTCACGGTCTCCTGGCTTGCGCGTCTTCTTGCGAAACGCGTACGCAATCACGTCGGTACCCCGCAATTCCGCGGTTACGGTCACGGCACGGCGCCCGCTATGCAGCTCTTGATAGACGAGGCAGGCTATCCGCGCACAATCTTTGCGGCGTTTGCCGCTGCGGTAACGCGGCCGCTGGGCATCAAGGGCGCGTTCTACTACCTCGTCGGTAAACAGGCGAAGTCGATAGACTGCCCTATGTCGTTTACGCTCGAACCATTTAAAGACTATGCGAAACGCGCTCCGAGTGACCCGAATGGCGTAGCACGGACGCTGAAAGCTCGGTATGGAGTAGAAACCGTCATAGTAGACGCAAATTACCGTGGCGCATTCTTCCTGGGTCGTTCTGCGCGAAGTATTACGGATGCGTTTATTATAGAGCTCCTTAAAGACAATCCGGCTGGACAGGATAGCGAAATGACTCCGTTCTTAGTAGTGCGTAAGGCGTAATACAGCAACACGGCGTCGCTTGCGCGGCGCCGTGTTTGTGCTACTTCCTTTGCGCTTTATCGAGCAGCGAGGGTCGGCGTGCTTGTGCCGTACCGCACGATTGATGCAAGGGCTGCCTGCGTCTTTGGTAAATTTGCAGGATTGCTTAAGTCAATATGGCCAACTACCCGGATAGAGACGTTGTGGCAGACGCCCAGCACAAGGCTGGCGTTCTTTTCTGTACCACTACTCAGAAGGTAGTTCGCGCTCGTCGGGAAAAGAATATCTATGCGGTTCGTGAACTTAACGTTCATAGTGTCCGCTATGACGCGGTAGCCGATAATCGGCTTTACCACCGAGTACCCGCAAGCGCCTCCGTTCGTTGGCGCATCGGTTACGGCAATAATCGTCCCGAAGGGCAGGTCGCTTCCCAGGTCTTGCGATCTGGCGGCAACGACCTGTGGATTTGAATACGCGCCGGAGGCCGTTTCAAACGGCGAGCTATCCGTTTGCGCTGGAACCGCGTTGTACGCGGTCATGCTTACCGTATAGCTCGGCGCAATGATCGGCGCCGGCGGTGTACTTGGAGGCTCTGTCTCAGGAGCTGCGTTTTTACTTGGCGCGACTCCTGATAAAAGCGAAATGCCCATAAGGGCACCTAAGAGATACTTCATTAAGTTAACCGAATCAGCACACAGCTGTTTCGTATTTCCAAGATAGCATATTGACAAATCGTTGTCAATAGGTTGTAAACAGCGTCCGCAGAGAGCAGCAACCCCGGTTCACCGCAGTGAACCGGGGTCTTCATTGTCGGTCCTTGCTTGCATGCTCCAGTAACCGACTAACGCACCAGTAGTACACGTCGAGCACAAGATCTTGCTTCTCTGCCCTGCCGTTTGCAGTGATGTGATCAATACGAACCATTACTACGCCACGCAGGTAGGTTAAAATAGCGCTGTTTTGTGGACTCACCGCCGCTGGGGACCGTAACGTGTTAGCGACAAACACCGGTAGTGCGGCACAAAAGGTCAAAAGTATCGAAAGAACGTCCTCCCTGCTTTGTGACCGAGTCAGGTACTGCTCCAATTCACTAAATAGGTCGTCGATTTCAGGGTCATTCCTGTCGCAGTTCGGGATATACACAACCGGCTCCTTTCGCGGCTCAGTACACGAGCGATACTGGCGATACCACAGTACCCCGCAAAAGCGGGTACGTCTAGCCGCAAGGCGTCTGTACTCAGAAGAGGGATGGTGCAGCTGCGCTCGACACCTGCTAAAGTAGTACGGTTGCCTGATTTGAGGAAATTTCAGCTATACCGCTGCTTGGGATGTCGAAGTGATACGTTTCGCCGTTTTCAGCTACAACGCGAATCTGTCCTTCACGCAACTCCGATACGAAGGGCTCATGCCCAGCCAGCACCTGGAACACACCCTCTTTGCCTGGCAGCACCACTGACGCGACTTCCCCGTCGAAAAGGTTCTCGTCCACGCGGGCGACAGTGAGATGAAAGGGTCGGGCCATAGCAGTACAAAGAGAGTCTGGTAAGCGTCTTCG
>JAJZPB010000010.1 GCA_021811365.1 bacterium | reverse complement strand
GCTTCCGGCGTTGCCGGGTTTTGAACGCCCCCGGCCCGTCGTGTGGGCAAGCGTATACCCGGAGAGTCAGGATGACCTACCGCGTCTGCGCCAAGCCCTTGAGCGGCTGCAGCTCTCAGACTCGTCTCTTTCATTTGAGGAGGAGTCCTCCGGAGTGCTTGGCAGAGGGTTCCGTTGCGGTTTCCTAGGTCTGCTCCATCTAGAAATCGTTACGGAACGGCTGAAGCGTGAGTTCAGCCTCGCACTCGTGATTACCATGCCGACGATTTCCTACAGCGTGACGACGAAGGACGGCCGCCGCGAGACGGTGTACACACCGGCGAAGTTTCCCGAGCACGGCGATATCGTACAGATCGATGAGCCGTGGGCGACGGTGACGATTATTTCGCCCGCAGCGACGCTCGGCGCGATCGTGCAGCTTTTCTACGACCACGAGGCGCAAACCAACAAGACCGAGACGTATGCCGATGGTCGTATCGAGCTCACCGCCGAGATGCCGTTGCGTGAGCTTATGCGCGGCTTTTTCGACAAGCTTAAGAACGTGTCGAGCGGGTACGCGAGCCTTTCGTATGAGCTCATGAGTGAGCGCCCAGCTGATGTGGTGCGCCTTGACGTGCTGGTAGCGGACGAAGCGGTACCCGCGTTCGCGCGCGTGGTGGCGCGCCGCCGGATGCAGGAGGAAGCGGATAAAATCGTTGAACGCCTCGAGCGTGTTTTGCCGAGGCAGCTTTTTGTGACGAAAATCCAGGCACGCGCTCTCGGTCGCGTCATCGCCTCGCGTTCGCTTTCAGCCATGCGCAAGGACGTGACAGGGTATCTGTACGGCGGTGACGTGACCCGCAAAAAAAAGCTGCTCGAAAAACAGAAGAAAGGGAAGAAGAAGATGCAGGCGCGCGCCAAGGTGGATATCCCCGAGGACGTGTTTATGAAGATGGTACGCGAATCCGACTAGAGCCTGTTCGCCACGAACGAGGGGGGAATTTAGGCGCCGCTCCGAGCCGCTCGGCAAGGTCGTACCACCGAAATACACTTTTTTCATGGCTTTGCGCATACTAAAAGACGACAACGTGCACTACGCGTTATACTTTCGGTATGCGCACCAAGCATGCACAGTGGCGGCAAGGGCTTACCATCGGCGTGCTCGTTCTCGCTGCGCTGTGGCTCGGGTCGCTCATTTGGGGGATTATCGGGAAAGCCGAGATAGCAATCGCGCAAGCGCGCGAAGCAAAGCTGCAGTATGCGCACTTGCAAACGCGCAAAGGAGTGCTCGAGCAGCAGCTAAACGCCTTCGCCACGCCGCTTGGTCGCGATGCAGCAATCCGGACGGCATTCGGCGTTGCGAAGCCTGGCGAAGAGGTTATTGTGGTGGTGCCGCCAGCTTCGACCACGGCCACGACCGCAAAGCCGTGGTGGCGGCGCGTGATACAGTGGCTCTAACAACGCGGATATAGTTTAGTGGCAGAATAGATGCTTCCCAAGCATCGGGCGGGAGTTCGATTCTCCCTATCCGCACCAATAGGCAGCGTTCACGTTTGCGGCCGACCGGTTCCCACACAGTGCGGAAAGGGTTCGGTTCCTTATCAAACGCATAGCGTGGTACCGATAGAATTGCGAGCTCGCACGAAAGTATTTTCCCAATGACGTAGCTCAGTGGGTTTTCTCCGAAATGTTTCAGCCCGGCTTCCGTGTGCGGGAAACCGGGCTGAGGTGTTCGGCAGGTGCTTTTCCATGCGGGCCATGAAGACTACTCGCATGCGTTATGCTGTCCATACTTGCGGCAAAACTTCTTGACTGAAATAGCTGTTTGTACGAGAGGTTCATGCTCCTTCAGTACGCGCCGCGCCCCCTCGGGGTGGTATGCGAATAGGTATAGCCTCCGGAAGAACCTATCCAAGGAATGGTGCACGCCTTGAGGGACGTCTCGTGCGCAAAACCCGAAGAACTCAGCTTCACGCCGCAGAATCGTCGTTGCCACCAGTGCCGTCTCCATAGGCTGCCCAGCGGCGTTTCGGTTCGTTGTACGCGCACTGAGCTGTGTCGCGAGAGAATAAAAAGCTTCTTCAAAAAGCTTCTGCCAATTTCCACCTGCGTACATAACTCGGGCGAGCGCCTTGTTCACGATATGTATTTCAAGAACGGGCGTATCGTTAGTAATCGTGGTATCGCCAGTGCACCACGACTCGTGACTAACGTAGGGGAGATCCCCATACGCAGAGATTGGCCGAAGCAGCAGGATGCCGTTCGCGCTCACCAGCACCGGCGCGCCGCGTTTCAGGTCGTAGTGAAAGATTGTATCAGCCAACCTACAGACCACTTCGCGCATGAGCACTCTGCCACCCACTGCTTGGAAGCCTTGCCACCCTAAACGCCGCCAGAGAGACGAGGAGCGTTTACAGCATCTTGTGGACATCTATCGTCTCCTTGGTTTGGAACTCTGTATATATTTATACCATTTAAATTAAAAGACGCAATTCTACCGCACTAAATACGCTGCTGGTTGACGCGCGAATGTTGTATGTCCAACTAGGCTTCTTGGTGAAATGATTTTCGGCCACTGGCGTACTACCTAGTGACGGCACCGATAGGGACGAATGAGCCGTTTGTAACCCATTCCTTATGGCATCTGCTCACAACTATTCCTCTGGCGCTCGCGGCATTATCGTAGGCGGCACTATTGTCGCTATGTCAATCGGGCTCATTTTTCTTGTCCCCAAGAGCCCGGCAGGACGTCCAAAACGGGCGCCTATAGCCATTCGCACCAGCGCTGAGACCGTCGTCTCGCGCGCTGGGCAGGCTGTATCTCATGCTGCGGTTACGATTGGTTCGGAAACCATTGTTTCCGGCGTGCGCGATGGGCAGGGAGGGGTAACCGCTGATAAGATCATTGTCCGTACGTAGGTAGGTGCTCCTGTGGATAACGTAAGTGGTATACTATGGGAGCACTAACTTGAACGAACACCATGGACAAAACCATCACCATTTACAGTACGCCGACGTGCCACTTCTGCCAGATGACGAAAGATTTCCTCAAGGCAAAGGGCATCGGGTACACCGATTACAACGTGGCAAGCGACCTTGAAAAGCGGCAGGAAATGATTACGAAGTCCGGCCAGATGGGCGTACCGGTGATTTTCATCGGCGACGAGATGATTGTTGGCTTCGATAAAGAGAAGATTGCTTCGACCCTCGGGGTCGCGGCTGAGTAGCGAGTACTTCTTGTAGCACAACGCCACGCGGGCTAATGCCCGCGTGGCGTTGTGCTATCGTGCCCTTGCCCCCCATAGCTCAATGGATAGAGCAATCCCGTCCTAAGGGAAAGATGTGGGTTCGATTCCTGCTGGGGGGACTTGGTTTGGTTTTCAATACAGAACCGATGCCTTCACTTAGCCGGAGGCGACATTCAAAGTAGTTACAATAGCCAAAAGCGCTATCACCACCAGAGGCGCCCTGTGCGTTCCGATACGCGCCGTTCTGGGTATACTAGGCACATTAGCCACTTACGCTTCGCGAATGTTTACAGACACTGTTAACGGCATTAGCCGTACCTTTTATCAGCGCTCGCTCGGACTCCTGCTTCTACGCGTTTCAACGGGGCTCATTTTCTTTCTTCATGGATGGATGAAGGTAAATGCGCTCGCGCATACGGCGGCCATGTTCGGCCAAATGGGATTTCCTATGTGGGTCGGCTACTTCATCGCGTGGCTTGAAGTGATTGGGGGCCTCGCACTCATATTGGGCGTGTTTACCCGGCTCTTTGGACTCCTTTTTGGCATCGAAATGCTCGTCGCTACGTTCGTGGTTGGTTTTGGGCGGGGACTGGGGCTGGAGTTTTATCTCGCCATGGTCTCGTTCGCCATCGCACTGATGGGTAGCGGGGCGTTTTCGGCCTATCCGAAAGAGTGTCGGAACTGTGGCGGCATGCTCTGCGACGGGGAAGTGTGCTTGGCGGTTGAGTAGGCTCACCGCTCATAGTGTCCTCTCGATGCGACAGCTGCGAGACACTGCTTGGGCGGGGACGGGGTGTTTTGTTGGAGAAGGACGCGCCCTCCGACGCGAGCGTGTATAACTCGGCTATTTGTCTCCGAAGCAACGCTTCGGAGCACTGCCCAAAGCCAGTAATGCAGCCTCGTTAGCGCTGGCCGCCCTGGGTGACGAGTCGGCCGGCGCTGTGGTATACCTAAACCTACTTATGAAGGAACGCCTTATTTCCGTGCTCTCGGTGCTGTCTCAGCCTTTCGTGGCCTTGGGAGGAGCTCTCGTCCTGGGCGGCGGCCTGATAGGCCTGGTGTGGCTTTCTACTTCCGTATCGCCCGTAGGCAACTACACGCCCGTAACCCAAGGCAGCATCACACAATCGGTCAGCGTCTCGGGCATCGTCCAAGCGGCGCACAGCACGGATCTTTCTTTTGAGGCTCCGGGTACAGTCGCGCAAATCTCGGTACAGGTCGGGGAACATGTACAGGCTGGGCAGGTACTCGCTACCCTCAACGATTCGGGGGCGATTGCCGCGTTCGACGGGGCTAAGGCTAATCTTGAGATCCAACAAGCGGAGCTCGCTTCGCTCAAAGCGGGTACGCGCCCCGAACAGTTAGCAATTGACCAAACGAACCTTACTCAGGCGCAAACTGCTCTTGGAAACGCAATTGCGTCCGCTCTCGTAACGGTGGATGACGCGGTGTACGCTAAAGCTGACCAGGTATTCCTCAACCCGCGCACGGCAAATCCGCAGCTTGCCATACAGGTGCCGGATTCAGTGCTAGTCATTAAGCTGCAAACGGAACGGACCGCACTCGAGACGACACTGAATCAGTGGCAGGCCGCTGCAAATTCGATGACGGCAGCCGAGACGGAAACAGCGCTGAAGTCGGTAAACGGATTCCTTGCTGACCTTGCGCAGGCGCTTGCGGAAACACCGGTCGGCGGTTCGGTTAGCGCGGCGGAACTTTCCGCGTACCAGACGGCCGTAAATACCGGCCGCACCAACGTGGCCGCGGCTCTGTCTGCGGTGACCGCTGCAGATACCGCCGAAAAGGGCGCCGCGGGCGCGCTGACGCTTGCACAGTCGGGTGCAACCGCGAGCGACATCGCGGCACAGCAGGCCGCGGTTGATGCGGCGCAAGCGGCTGTAAGTTCGGCGCAGGTAGCCATCGCCTATACGCAGATTGTTGCGCCGGTATCGGGCGTTATTACTGAGCAAAACGCGAATCTCGGCGAGACGGTAGCGCCTGGAGCACCGCTCATTTCGATGATTGCGGACGGTGCGTACGAAGCCCGAGGCTACGTCTCGGAGAACGATATTGGCAAGATTGCGCTCGGCGACGCGGTGCTGGTCACCATGGATGCGTATCCGGGCACAACCTTTGCGGCAACGGTGACTACCGTTGACCCCGCCGCGACTACTGTGAACGGCGTGTCCTCGTATGGCGTTACCGTGACGTTCTCGAAAAAAGATCCGCGCATCAAGGCGGGTCTATCAGCGAATCTGCAGATTCTAACGGAGACGAAAGCGAACGCGCTTTTGGTGCCATCGAGCGCCGTCATAACCAACGGGTCGCGGGAATTCGTCTACGTAAAGGGCGCGCATGGTACGGCAACGGAGACGCCGGTCACTACCGGCCTCGTGAGCGCCGGCGGGCATACGGAAATTACAAGCGGTCTAGCAGCGGGCCAGGAGGTACTGACCTTTGGCGCAAGCGCGGCATTTTAATCCAACGTCTCATGGCAACGAACGCAACCGAACACGCTACGGCAACTTTCCCTCCGAAACTGCGCCGCCGGCTGATTCGCTACGGGAGCGCTGCTCTCGTGATCCTGGCAGCAGCAGGCGTATATGCCTATCTACTGTCTTCGAACCGCGAAGTTGCGATCACTACGTCGACTATTTCTGCGCCACTCATAGACCTTTCACCGAGTACGGGAGGACGGCTCAACGCGGTCTACGTGAACCCGGGCGACCGCATTGCGGCATATACCCCCATTGCACTCGTAGGCACTGAGGTGGTTAAGACGAAAGTAGCCGGTCTTATCGTACAAATAAACAACACCATCGGTGCACAGATCACGCCGGGTCAGTCTGTTGCAGAAATGATAGATCCGCTGCAGCTGCGCGTGGTCGGGAAAATAGATGAAAATAAGGGGCTGGCGCAGATTCGCGTGGGGGACCCGGTGCGCTTTACCGTAGACGCTTTTAGTGGAAAAACGTTCGACGGCGTGGTCGACGAGGTAGCGCCTACAAGCAACCAATCAGGTATCGTGTTTAATATTTCCGGCCAGCGCGAGACCCAGCAATTCGATGTAAAGGCGCGGTTTGACACCAACGCGTACCCCGAGCTCAAAAACGGCATGAGCGCGCGCATGTATGTGTATCCGCAATAGGAGCACCAGTTTCGTCGGACCGCGCGATTCGGGGCGCGCCACGTATACGAACGCTCTCCGAGCAGCTGAGTGGCGCACGGCGGCTCTCGATGGATGGTTCCCGAACGTAAATAACGTAAATCATGAGCAACAGTCGCGCCGATAACCCTTGGCTCGTACTGCTTACGGTCATGGTGGGGACGCTCCTCATTGGGCTCGACCGTACGGTCGTGAACCTAGCAGTGCCGAAGATTATTGGCGACTTTGGTATTTCCGTTACCACGGCTGCATGGATAGCCACGGCGTACATCATCACGAACGCCGTTTTTGTGCCTGTGTTCGGCAAGCTGGGAGACATGTTCGGCAACCGCGTTATCTATCTGTGGAGCTTCGTCGGTTTTATCGTCATGTCGGTGCTTTCCGGGCTTGCTTGGAACTTCGGTTCGCTCGTCGTTTTCCGCGCGCTGCAGGGGCTCGTCGGTGCCGCAGTGTATCCGACCGCTATGTCGCTCATCGCGAAGTCTTTTGTTGACTCCAAGGAGCGTGCTCAGGCGCTTGGGCTTTGGTCGTCTTCGTTCGCCGTGTCGGCCGTCATCGGACCGCTCCTGGGAGGCTACCTCATTGACCAGTTTTCCTGGCGGATGATTTTCTATATCAATCTGCCAATAGGCATTGCCGGCCTTGTCATGACGCTATTCTTCTTGCCGCACGATCGTCCGGAGGAACGCGGACGATTCGACTGGTTTGGCGCAGTGCTGCTTTCGGTGGTTATTTCGACGATGGTGCTAGTGCTCGATCAGGGCCAGACCTGGGGCTGGACGGCGCAGTGGAGTCTTGTGTGCTATGCCGTTATTGCGCTCTTCAGCGTATTCGTATACCGCTGGGAGACGCGGCATACGCATCCAATCGTTGATTTCCGCCTTTTCAAAAATCCGACAATCGTCTCCGTGCTGCTCGTTTCGTTTCTGTCGTTCGGTGGCATGATGGGAGCGCTTTTCCTGCTGCCGGTTTTCGCACAGAGCTTCCTCGGCTACACGGCGACGCAGAGCGGCTATCTGTTTCTGCCGATGGGCTTTGCGCTCCCAATCTTTGCGCCTCTGGGAGCACGGCTCGCAATACGGTTTGATCCGCGCTACACCGTTGCCGCAGGTATGGCAGTGTCTGCTCTCGGTCTCTACCTGCTGGTGAATCTCGACCCAGCAATGACCATGAGCGATTTTATTTTGCCGCTCGCGCTCTTTGGCGCGGGCTTGGGTCTTGGCATGGCTCCGCTCACGAATGCAGCAACTACTGCCGTGCCGATACACGAAGTCGGCATGTCTTCCGGGTTGTTGAATCTCGTCCGCAATGTGGGCGGAGCTTTCGGAATTGCTATTTTCGGCACGCTGCTCAACAACACTATTAACCGCAACGTGCTCCTCGTCGCGCAGAACTCGCAAATACAGAGCCACGCGCCCTCGGTGCTTACAGAGGCCGCACAGCTCATTATCATGAAAGCAGAAGTGCTCTCATACGGAACGGTTTTCGTCTACGGCGCGATTGCTATGTTCGTAGGCGGCATGATTGCGCTATTTTTCCTGCGCGTAAACGATCACATTGTCGACCTCCCGCCGGAAGTACGTGCGGAAGCGATGGCGGGCGGATAGCGATGCTTTGGGAGTATGCCTGGCTGTGCGCCTCAGGAGCCGCCATGTACTCCCCGTACGGGAGTTGCGAGCGCAAAGCGGATGGTACACTAGCGTCTACAATGGCTATCGATCCAGAACTGAAACAAGAGCTCGAGGCGCTGCGAGCCCTCACAAGAGACAATCACCGCATGCTACGCGCGCTGCGCCGCGATCAATGGCTCGGTTTTATCGGGAGACTCATCATTTGGCTCGTTGTGCTTGCTGTGCCATTCTACCTGTACCAGCGCTATCTTGAACCGTTGTATTCGGCACTCGTACCGGGGCAGGCAACCACGACCACGGGCTTCCTTGGCCTGCCGTCTTCCGCTCAACTGAGGAATTTGATACACTCGACCCAAGGCAAGTGACCTTGCCGCACCTAGCTTGGATAGCTCAGTTGGTAGAGCACTTCCCTGAAGAGGAAGGGGTCGTCGGTTCGAGCCCGACTCCAAGCACCCACATAACCCGCAGCCGGGAGGCGTCCGCGCCAGTTGCTTATAGACCAATGGAGCACATGAGGAGCACTGCGGACGTTCGTAGTATAGTGGTTACACGTATGCAGCTGCACAAGTACCAGAAGATTTCGTTCGCGCTACGCGCTATGCGCTCGGCTCTTTCGTTTGTTGGTGGCGAATCTTATTTTCGGAGGCTGCGCGTCCGTGGAGTATGAAAAAATTTCCTGCAACCTTTTTAACTACGGTCCGTGGTGGAGCGAACGTGTTTACTCGACCGCTCTACGGGGCGATTGCGGTTCTTGTAGCTGCTGCACTCTTCGCAGTGTATCTGCTCGTACCTGCGTGGCTTGTACCCGGCAATTCGCTTGCCCTAGAGTTCTCAATCGTCACACCACTGGGGTACGGCCTTCTCGCTGCGCTCGCACTTATGACAGGCGCGCTCTGTGCGCTTGAAGTATTCTCGTTCCGACGCGCGCGCGCTCAAAAAGTCGCGGCAGCGCGCGATAGTGTGGGACTCGTTGCTTCCCTCACGGGTGGCATACTCGCGGCAGCATCCTGCGGTTGTGGTGTTGGTATCTTGCTTGGTGCCGTGGGACTCGGCGGCGGGGCCCTCTTTGTTGCAGCGAATCAGACGGCGATCGTCGCGCTTATGCTGGTGGTCGTTGCCGTCGGCCTTTACTTCTCCGCACGCCGCGCAGCCGGTCTCTGCACGACGTGCCGGATATGACGGTGACCCACAGGCGCGCGATCGCCCGAGGCAGCACTGCAGCTCCTCTGTTTATTGCGCGAATGCGTGATATTTTTTGAAATAGCGGTATTCGTGCCAGGTGAGCCAGATAACTACGAGGTCGAATACTGTAAGGATCAGGAGGAACACTGAATGAGTATACGAGTATCGGTAGAGCTGGTACGCAATAAACGCAAAAAAGACGACGATGGCGGTCGGATACGCCCACAGTTTGTCACGCAAAAGACCTTGGACGAGGAAAAGTTTGATTGCGCCGTGCGTGAATAGGTAGAGCGAGGCGAACCAGCCGGATTGCGCAAGAAGCGCGGGCAGCGCATGTTGCAGGTGTGTTGCGATTAGGTCGTGAGGATCTTCTACAAGCTCGTTTAGGATGAGGGTGTGCGCTACGCGCGCGAGCGCTCCGTTAAAGAGCAGTGCGACGCCGCCAAGTATTTCGACGACTCCGTCGAAGGCTTTAAGCCAAATGCCCCACACGAAGACGCGGTGGATAGTTTTTTCTCGCTGCGTTTCTTCCTGGGCCATGCGTTCATAGTAGCACTGTGTGGCATACCCAAACAGGTCAGAACTGTCGTTTTGGCAAGAGAAGAAGAAACCAGATTCTTCGTACCGATTAGAGCGAGAGACAGCTCGCTCTAGTAGTGGCAGATGGCGTGTGAGAAGCGGAGGAATGCACGCGGCAGGAGGTCTTAGTCGTAGCGCGGTCGTCACTGGTCGCGCACAAGTCCTGCGTAGCGTGCAAACGGAGGGTGGAGGTATACTCAGTACGTGCGGCTCGGCAAAGCCGTTTTTCTTTTAGATGCTGAATACGACCGGATCTCTCTTCCTATGTTGCGCATTTTTTACCGCGTAAGGTCTGCGTACCGAGACTTTTTCGCATACGTGAACCGTTACGAGCGGCACCTTTCTGCTGCGGCAATGATTGCGGGTTTTGCGTGGGACAATGTGTTTCTCGGCCGCATCGACGTCTCTCGCACGCAGATTGTTCTCCTGGTGTACATCGGCGTCTGCGTGCTTGCGATGCCGTTTCTCCACTTCATTGAGCTGCGCGGCGAGCGGACTGGCAAACGACCGCGCTGGCGCGGCGTGTTGCCAATCTTCATCCAGTTTGCGCTTGGCGGCTTTTGGAGCGCGTTCCTCATTCTCTACGGCCGCGCGGCAGTCATTTCTGCATCGTGGCCGTTCCTCCTTGTGCTCTTCAGCGTATTTATCGCCAATGAGTGGCTCCGCAAATATCATGAGCGTCTTGTCTTTACGAGCGTGCTTTTCTTTTTTGCGCTCTACGCGTATGCGGTGTTTGAGCTCCCGATTGTTGTGGACAGAATGGGTACGGGGATTTTTCTTGCGAGCGGAGCGGTTGCAACGCTCGTCTTTTTTGTTTTTTTGGGGCTGCTGTCCCGCATCAACCGGCCTCGTTTCCGCGCTGACGCGCGGCGCATTACCACCGGCGTTGTTGTGGCGCTTCTCGTGATAAACGTAAGCTATTTTACGGGCGTCTTGCCGCCGTTGCCGCTTGCGGCGAAAGCGGGGGGCATATACCACGCAGTGTGGCGCACCGATAGCGGATATATGGCGAGTTGGGAGACGAACCAACCGTGGCTTGTGCAGTATCTCGGCTTTGCGCCAACGCTCCACGTCGCACCCGGCGAGTCGGTGTACGCCTACTCAGCAGTATTCGCGCCAGCGCAGCTTACGACCACCATTGTGCATCAATGGCAGTGGTATAACCCTGCAAAAGGCATGTGGGAGACCCGAGCAGCCATCGCGTATCCGATTCAGGGCGGACGCGACGGCGGCTATCGCGGGTACTCGACTATTTTGCCGCATGACGCTGGATCGTGGCGGGTCAATGTAGTGACTCTCAGCGGACTCGTCATTGCGCGCATGCCGTTTACAATTGACTTCGTACAGTTACCGCCCCCCGAAGTATCAGGACTGCTCGATCGGTAATGCCGTAACAAACAGCGCGGCGCCTCTGGCGCCGCGCAGCAGAACGCATCGAACGCGGACTAGCCGGCTTTTACGCGCAGTTTTGTCTGCCGCGCCTTATCGAGCTTCGGAAGCACGATGGTAAGCAATCCGTCTCGGCTTGTCGCCGAAGCGCTGTCGACGTCGATTTCTTGGGGCAGCATGATCGTGCGCGTGAACGACCCCCAGAAGAGTTCGCGCGTAAAGAAGTCATGATCAGAAACCTGGTCGTGCTCCATGCGAGCACCACTGATTTCCACCATATCTCTGCTAATGGAAATACTGACTTCTCCCGCGGGGACACCCGCTACGAAGGCCCGTAGTACGATGTCGCTCGGCGTTTGGTATACGTCAACCGGCAACTGGCCTTCACTGCTTGCGGGCGCGTCGTTACTGAGACGGCGGCTAGAGACCTGAACCGATCGTTCTGCCTCGCGCGGACCCGGCGCCGCGATCGTAAGATCATCGTCGTCGAACGCATCGAAGTCGTCTGCGGGTCCGGAAAATCGGCTGAAAAGGGATCGCTTCATAAGGATTGGTACGGATTTGATAAAAGGTTCCGCTAGCACGTGTTGGGCGGAAGATTGCGGTAGCGGAAATACTTAAGCACTTCTAGGGCCGCAAAAGTTACGACGACTGCCACCCACACAAGGAAGAATGCGTCGAGCGTCGAAGCGCTCTTGTTGTGCATGATAATCGTGTTGAAGACCGTATGCAATGCGATGGCGAGGATAAGTCCCGCCGTTACCGCAAGGATGCGCTGTAGCGGGCGGGCCGCACTCGAAAGCGCAAGGGAAAAACCTACCAGAGAAGACGCAGTTACATGGAGGAGTGTAGCGCCGACGAAACGCTGGTCGCCAGTAAAAAGGCCCAGCGCAAATTGTCCGGCTGACAGCGGCGCAAATAAAAAGAGCATGTTTTCGGCCGCAGCGAACCCAAGCGCTACGGTCATCATATAAATGACGTAGTCAGGAGGCTCGTCAACGGAGCTTCTCCAGAGGATGAAAAGCGCAGCCATGAGATACTTCAGTACTTCCTCAATTATTGCCCACGCAAGAACCGGGGTGCCGCCGAGCGAGGACTGAGCGTATATCTCGAGTGGCAGCGCAAGCGGTACGGCGCACATGCCGGCAATGAATGCAAGCGCGATGAGTAGCTTCGGCTCTGGGCACCGCGAATCTTCTTTAAGAAGAAAATACAGCCACACTAGCGAAGGCGCGAGTCCTCCAAAAAATGCGTAGACGAGAGTGGAGACCATTACGCAGCTATTGTAGCAGGCGCCTCAGAAACAAATCGTAGGCGCACTACTGTCTCGTTCCGTTTTTTACAAAAAAACGCGCTCTACGTACGCGGCCAGCGCGCGACCATGAGGTAGTCGGCGTCTTTGGTGGGCAGCGACTGCCAGATTTCTTCAGTGACGAACGGCATAAACGGGTGGAGAAGTCGCAGTGTGCGATCAAGCAGAAGGAGGAGTAACTGTGCGCGCGAAGTTTTAGCTGCCGCGTCGTCACCCGCAAAAATCGGCTTCGATTCCTCGAGTATTTTGTCGGCAAGCTCGTGCCACGCATAGTGGTAAAGCTTTTCGGCGGCGAGGTAGATGCGATAGTTCTCGAAGTCCTCGGTGACCTCGGCGGTAAGGGTGTTCAGTGCGTTCAAGTGCGCGATGTCTGCGGGCACTAGCGCCGGAGTTTCCTCCACGGAGGGCTCTGTGCCGCTCGGCCGCGTCTTTCTTCCTTCCGAAAACTCCGACGCCAGCTCCTTTCCCGCGTTCTCGAGCACGAACCGCGCGATATTCCAAAGTTTGTTTGCGAAGTGCTTGTAGCCCTTTACTTTGTCTTCGCTAATGCGCAAGTCGGTTCCGGGCGTATTGCCGACAACGAGCGCCATGCGGGCGGCATCGGCTCCGAACTTTCCCGCTACATCGAGCGGGTCCAGATTGTTGCCGAGTGACTTACTCATCTTGCGGCCCTGCGCGTCGCGCACCAGGCCGTGCAGGTAGACCGCACGGAAGGGGATAGTGCCGACCGCGTATTCGGTCATGAGTATCATGCGCGCAACCCAGAAGAAGAGAATATCGTGGCCAGTCTCGAGTAGGTCGGTCGGGTGGTACGTCTCGAAGTCATTCGTCGGGTCGGGCCATCCGAGGGTTGAAAATGTCCAGAGTCCGGAAGAAAACCAGGTGTCTAGCGTATCCTCATCCTGTGTCCAGCCCTCGCCCTCGGGCTCCTGTCCGACTGCAATGCTTTCGCCGCGATACCAGACGGGCACGCGGTGGCCGTACCAGATCTGACGGCTGATGCACCAGTCGCGGAGATTTTCGATCCAGTGAAAATAGGTTTTCTCAAAGTGATCAGGAATGATGCGGATCTTGCTTGTGCGGACGGGTTCGAGCATAAGCTCCTTGAGTGATTTTCCGTGCCCGGGCACTTCTCTGTTTACATCAATAAACCACTGCAGCTTAATCTGCGGCTCGATGATGCCTCCGGTGCGCTCAGCTGTGGCTATGTTGTGGGTATAGGGCTCTTCCTTTACAAGAAGGCCTTTCTCCCGAAGCTTTTCAACGATTTTCGGTCGTGCCTCAGCAATCTTCACGCCCGCAAACTCTCCGGCAATCGGGAGTAACTTGCCGTACTCGTCGATGATCTGCTCCTTGTCGAGCTCGTGGCGTTCAGCAATGTCGAAGTCCACAGCGCTATGCCAAGGTGTAATCGTCATCACGCCCGTGCCGAATGCCATGTCGATTGAGGTATCTTTGATGACGGTCGCGGTAATGGGGCCGTTGATCCATTCGAGGTCAATGTGTTGGCCGTGCTTCCACTCCTTGTAGCGCGGATCGTCCGGATGCATGACAACGTATTTGTCTCCGAACTTTGTCTCCGGGCGCGCGGTACCGATGGTGAACGGGCCGTACGTAAAGTAGTAGAAGGTTGCTTTTTCTTCTTGGTAGATGACCTCATCATCGGAAATGGTGGTTTGGCCCTTTGGGTCCCAATTCACGATGCGGTGGCCGCGATAGATAAGACCATCGTCATACATTCGCTTAAAGACGGTGCGCACAGCGCGCGAGCGGACTTCGTCTAGGGTGAATGCCTCGCGCGACCAGTCGACAGAAGCGCCCATCACCTTCAGCTGACTCACAATGGTGTCGTGACTTTCATTCGCAAATTGTTCAATGCGCTTGAGCAACTCGTCCCGCCCGATGTCGTGGCGGCTTTTGTTCTCATCTTTTCTGAGCTGTTTTTCTACCACCGACTGCGTCGCGATAGCGGCATGGTCGGTGCCGGGGAGCCAGAGGGTTCGTTTGCCTTGCATGCGGTGGTACCGCGTAAAAGCGTCCTGGATCGCGAGCATGAGCGCGTGGCCCATGTGGAGCCTGCCGGTCACGTTGGGCGGCGGCAATACCATAGAGAAGGTTTCCGCGTCCGCAGGAGTGGTTCCGTTGGCTATGCAGGTATCGGGATTGAAATAGCCGCTCGTTTCCCACGCCTCGTAGAGGCGCGGCTCGGTTTCAGCTGGGTTATACGGCTGTAAAAATTTTTCGGGCATGGGGCAGTTGCCTCTCGACTATACCAAAAAAAACGCCGATCGGAACGGGTCGGTTTTGTGCCTTGCGGCTGCGTCTGCGAAACGCCTTTTGGCAGAGTCTCTGCTACGAAGCGAGCGCGAGATTTCCGTTAGCAAAGAGAGCTGCTACCTCAGTCGTGTGGTTGCGGCGCGCGCGATAGAACGCGGCGAGCGCAATCATAAGCGCGTTGTCGGTCGTCAGTGCTCGGGCGGGGATAGCGAGCGTAACCTGGTCGTGACGAGCGGCAATGCGTTCGCTAAAAACGCGACGCAGGTGCGTGTTTGCGGACACGCCACCGCCAATGGCGAGTGTTCTTGCGTCGGTTTGCTCAAGAGCTCTGGCCGTTTTTTTCCAAAGTACGTCGGTGACCGCGTTTTCGAATTCTTGGGCGAGGGCTCCTTTATCGTCCTCGGATAGGTCGCCATGCGCTATAAGTACGTTACGCACAGCGGTCTTGAGCCCGGCAAAAGAGAAGTCGCAGGAGTCTTCGTGGAGCATCGGGCGGGGGAGTTTGAATGGGGTCGTATGGGCGGTGTTGTTAGCGGCAGAAGCGCGCAACGCTTCTGCACGTCTAGAGATTTCCGGACCGCCGGGGTAGGGGAGCTCAAGCATGCGCGCCACTTTGTCGAATGCTTCGCCGACCGCGTCGTCGCGCGTGCGGCCAATGAGTTCGTAGGACAGCCAGTCTCGCATAAGCACGAGCTCCGTGTGTCCACCGCTCACGAGGAGCGCTACGACCGGCAGTTTAGTCTGCGCGATTACCAGCTCCCGCTCATCGCCATGAGCGAGCGCCGCCATGATGTGCCCTTCCATATGGTTCACCGCTATAATCGGCTTTCTCCATGCGAGCGCGAGTGCTTTTGCGAAGTTGATGCCGACCCACAGCGCGGGTTCGAGTCCCGGACCGGCGGTGACGGCTATCGAGTCGATTTCAGGCGGCTCAGTTTCTTTTAGAAATTCCAGAGTCGCTTCGTCGAGGCCCGGCTCCCGCTCGAGCAATTTCGCTACCGCATCGTGCGTCTCGGTCGGCATTTCCTGGGTATCTTCTTGTAGGAGCTCGGCTTCCTCGAGCGCGGCTATGAGTATCGGTACGAGATTCTTGGCGTGCTCACGCTTTGCGAGTGCCGGGAATACGCCGCCGTACTCTTTGTGGATATCGATTTGTGAGAGGAGGGCATTGCCGAGCACGCGGAAGCGTGCTTCGTTCTCGTCGCCTTCCGCGTCGACGATTGCGATGGCGGTTTCGTCGCAACTGGTTTCTATGGCCAAGATTCGCATGACGAAGGTATACTACACCCAATGCAGCGTGATGACCTCCTGTGCTGGATTGACCTTGAAATGACCTCGCTGCGCGATGCGCAAAAGGACCAGATTATAGAAATCGCCCTCTTGCTCACCGATAAGGACCTGAATGTCGTGGCCGAGGGCCCCGACCTTGTTATCCATGCGGACCCAGCGCTCTTCGAGGGCATTCCTGACTCGGCGCGGATGCTGCATGAGAAGAGCGGGATACTAGACGAGGTCGCGAAAAGCAGCATTACCGTTGCGCAAGCACAGGTGCAAGCACTCGCGTTTCTTACCGACCACGTTCGGTACCAAACAGCGCCGATGTGCGGCAATTCGATCCACGTCGATCGGCACTTTCTGAGACTTCAGATGCCGGAGCTCGAAGACTACCTTTTCTACCGCTGCATTGACGTCTCAACAGTGAAAGAGCTTGCGCGGCGATGGGCGCCTTCGGTGTTTGAAGAGGCAAGAGGCCGCAAAGGTGAAAGTGCGCACCGCGCCATGGACGATGTCCGCGCATCTCTCTCCGAGCTCGCCTTCTACCGGGGCGCATTCTTCTCGCGATAGAGGATCCGCGACCTGTCCCGACCTTTTTCAGGGAGAGATGAACAGGCCCGACTCCCTCCAAAAGGTTAGTGGCGGGCTGCGCCGTATCCCGGGCAATTACTCCTCAACTTCAACCCACGGGAGCTCGTGGCCGTGAGGGATGAAGAATCCAGCGCTGCCGGCGTGCCCGCCACCGCCATATTTTTCGGCGAGCTTTGAGACGTCAACGCTGCCATCGCTGCGAATGGAAACACCGTACCCGTCAGGATGCGCCGAAACCACAAGCGCAATAGGGGGTAATTTTTCATAGAGCAGTCGACCGATAAACGAGCGCATGGTAATGGTCGGCAGCGAGTTTGCAAAAAGGCATTCGTATTCCTCAAAGCGCACCTTCTTTGCCGCCTCGACGGCTAGTGCGCAGAGTTTTTCAAAGTACTCGTTGTATGCGGCGGCCGTTTTGAGGAGCACGTTCTTGCGCATGGGGTCTTCAAGCGCGTGTGCGATATCGTCCCACTTCGCAAAGTCGTACGGCTGTACCACAAGATAGGTAGAGAGGTCGTGGGTTTCAGGCAGCGCAAAGCGGTAGAGGTCCTCGTCTTCGAGGTAGCGCAGCAGCTGCGGTACTGGCGCTTCGGGATGGAAATACCCCCACGCAATCGTTGCGCCCGAGCGGTCGTTGTCAAAAATGTGCTCCGGTACCGACTCGGTGAGCGCCTGCGAGCTCTCGTGGTGGTCCAACACAACGAGCTTTTTCGTTTCTTTCGCGAGCTCTGCGAGCGCTCCGGGGTGTTCAAAAATGAAGTCGAGGATGTAGACCTCCTTGCCGGACAGGTGCTCGGGGAGGTCGTCCCCGTAGCCGGCAGGGAGGTACGTAGCGGCATCGCCAAACTTCTTCCACGCAGCGTACGCTGCCCCGAATCCGTCCGGGCAACGCTTGTGGTAAATAACGACGATATCTTTTTCGGTCATGGCGGTTATACAACTACTTCGTTAAAAAATGTTCCACTCCGCCATGCATCGAGTACAGCTTTGGTGGGCGCGAATAGAGGAGCAGGAATTTCGCCCGAACGGTACCACGACCAGTTGCGTGATTTGTCAGGCTCGGGGTTGCCTGGTTCGCCGCCGTTGCAGCGGACCAGGAATCCGATATTCACGAAATGCTTTCCGTACACGCGCTCGTTGTTTAAACACACAATCTTTTCAAAGGTGAGGTTAGTGAGTCCGGTTTCTTCGGCGACCTCCTTGCGGGCGGCTTGTTCGAAGGTAAGGCCGAACTCAAGGTGGCCGCCTGGAATCTGGTAGGTGCCCGCGCCGTGGCTTGAGAGGCGTTCGCCTATGAGCACTTGGCCGCTCTGGTTGAGCACGATGATACCGACCGCGGCAAACGGTCGGGGTGTGTCCGCGGTTGTCATGCGTCTATTCTAGCGCACAAAACGTGCGTAGATGCCAGACGGTACGACGCGGCTCGACTTCGATTCTCGCACGTGCAGTTCGCCGCTTTCGCCCTCGACTTTGCCGAACACACTCTCGACTGCTTGCGCGAACGCGCGCGCTGCATAACCGGCGGCGTACCCATTCAGCAGGAAGAATCGACCAGGCGCATCGACGAAGAGTTCAGCGAGCGCCTCCAAGAGCGGCGCAAGGTCTTCCTCGACTTTCCAGACCTCGCCCTTTGCGCCGCGCCCGAACGCCGGCGGGTCAAGAATGATGCCGTCATAGCGTGCGCCACGGCGCACCTCGCGCTTGGCGAACGCGAATGCGTCGTCTGCAATCCACCGAACGCCGTCTTCGGGCAACCCCGAGCGGCGCGCGTTTTCGCTTGCCCAATCAAGCGATTGTTTCGATGCGTCTACGTGGGTTACGTGAGCGCCGGATTGCGCGGCGGCGATGGTCGCTGCGCCCGTGTAGCCGAAAAGGTTGAGTACCTGGGGCGCGTTGAGTACCTTCGCGCGCTCAGCTATCCACGTCCAGTTGGGCGATTGTTCCGGGAAGATGCCAACGTGCTTAAAGGACGAAAGCCGTGCGGCAAGGTGCAGCTCATGCATGGCGACCGGCCATGGTTCAGGAAACGGCTGCGGAACGTCCCAGCTGCCCTTGCCGCCAGAAAAAACGAATCGCGCTTGCGCAGTGCTCCAAAGATCCGGATGATTTTTTTTCCAAAGAGCCTGGGTCTCTGGGCGAGCGAGCACAATCTGGCCGAAGCGTTCCAGCTTTTCATGCTCGCCCGAGTCCAGGAGTTCGTAGTCAGCCCATGGTTCGGTTACGAGGTGCTGGTCGTACTTCATGCGAGCCACTCGGGGTGCTTAGCACTCCATGCGTAGAAGGTCACACCGGCGGAAACAGCGGCGTTAAGCGATTCAGTGCGTGGGTGCATTGGTATCGAAAGAGAGATGTCGCACGCTGCCAGAGTTTTCTCGCGAATACCGCGGCCCTCGTTTCCCACGACGAACACTGCCGGCGCCGCGAACGCTTCTTTCGTGAGCGGGACGTTCCCCTCTGCAGAGAGCCCGTAAATCCAAAAGCCGCTCTCCTTCAGGCGGGCAAGTACCGTGTTTACGTTGTTTATCGAAACAAGCGGCGTGCGGAAGGCCATGCCAGCCGATGTTTTTAATACCGTACCAGTGATGCGCGCTTGGTTGTGTTCGGGGATAAGTACCCCGGCGAGCCCGAACGCCGCGGCACTGCGAATGATGGCTCCGACGTTGTGCGGGTCTTGCACTTCTCCGAGAACGGCAAGCGCTGGGTTTTTTGATAGGTCGAGCGTTTCGAGAAGTTCGCCGAGCGGCGTGAAAAGCGCACTTGGGTCTATGACCGCAATAACGCCCTGGTGTACGGCGTCGCGTCCAACGAGTTCTGCACCGCGGGCGCTCGAGAGCTCGCTAGTCGGAATCTTGTGCTGGGCAAGCAGCGCGCGCATCTGCTTGGTGCCAGCGTTGGGCGCAAGGAACGCCTTGCGCACCGCATGCGGAGCGTGCTCTAGCGCTTCGCTGAGCGCATGGGTGCCGTATGCGTAAACTTTCCCCGCATCGACGTTTGCGTGGTCTTTGTGAGTAGAGCGGCGTTTGGAAGATGTCATAAAGATGAAGAAAAAAGGGTGGGTTGGGGATACTCGATGCCTCGGTCGTATGCGAACGATAGTTGCCGAAAGCGCCGCTTTCCGCTCCCTCGTTTTTGTGCGCGGTAAGGGACTCGAACCCCTGACCCTCCCCACGTCAAGGGGATGCTCTACCAACTGAGCTAACCGCGCATTCGGCACAACTGTACCGCTTTTTGGGCCATAATTCAATCGGACGGGGGCTGTGCTGCGCTTTCCCCGCGGGCTGCGCGTGCGCGCTTGCATCTCATACAGGGGTGCTACACTATAGGCATATGGACACTCGTACTACGGCAGCGGTGGGTGGCATCGGGGCACTTGCGTTCATGCTCGTGGGGATTGGCTTGTGGCACGTCGCAGGCGCGCTCGACTCGATGACGAACGCGAATGTAAGCGTTGCCCTCCAGAGCGCGCCTACGAGCTCAACGCCGCAGACAACGAATCCTGTTGCCGCACGCGTTCTGCCGCGCGTACCACGGCCGTTGGGTACGGGCTCCGCACGCGCATCGGTAGAAGCGGAAAAGACCGTGAGTGCGCTGGTTACCGTTGCGGGAGTTGGTACGCTCAACAACCTTATAGCGCTGAAGTCGGATCTCACCTGTGCCATTTCCACGCTAGGTTCTCCGCTCGCACGGACCGGGACGGTGTACCTTTCAGAGGGAAATCTTCGCGGCGACTTCGCTACCACCATTGATGGTCGTACGCTAGAGTCATCAATGCTCGAAACGGGCGGGTATCTCTACGCGTGGATGGCCATCGGCACGCATGGCGTGCGGCTTCTTGCTGCCTCGACCGCGAGCGGCAGCGCCGTAGTCTCGTATGGCGGCATCAACCCGACGCAAGAGCTCAGCTACAGCTGCAACCTTTGGAAAGCAGATGCGAGTCGCTTTGCGCCGCCCGCAAACATCGCCTTTACGGATACGTTAGGGAACTAGTGAAGTGCACCACACAGCGGCGCGCCAGAGGCGCGCCGCTGTGTGTCATGCACACCGAAGTGGCGCCATCTAAACTAAGAAGGTGTCGATTACCCTCAATGCAAAATCTGTCTAGGTTGTAGCGTTACGTAGTGTTTCTTGGCGTGACATGCTGATACCGTCGCACAACCATCCTTCCCAGGGTGTTCCTGTAGGAGTCGTATGCTTGAGTTAACGACTTGTTGCCTAAAACCGTGTGCTTACCGCAGTACCGCATGCAAACAAAGGAGTAAAAAGGAAGGCTCTCGCTTGGAGAGCCTTCAAAAGAGCGGTGACTAGATTCGTGTCAGACGTTGTGGGTGAGTCCGCCCATCACCCGCTTCGTGATATCGAGAATCTCGTGCGGTTTCAGGGTGGGGAACTCCGTTTCCTCTGTCAGCTCGTGGCTGCGGCTGCCGCAGAGGATAAGTCTGCAGCTGTCGTGTAGTACCCACCCGCCGAACTGAGGCATGGAGCCGATTACTCCGAGATATCCGCGGGAGCTGATACCACGCTTCGTCGCTTCAGCCTTGCGGATTTCGGCAACGAGTGCGTTGAGTTTCAGGCTGCACCCGCGGCCGAGTTGGATGATCGGGTAGAAGCGTTTGCTTCTCGGTACCATCCAGACGACAACATCGGCTCCGGCTTCATATGCCGCACCGCGCAGATTCGGCTTGAAGCCGAGATATGCGAGCTTGAGGCCGTTCGGAAGCGTGATGAGACTCCCGATCTCTTCCCATTCCTTCGCCGCCCGCGCCCGCGACCGCGCCTGGTCGTAGAGGATGTTGAGGAGGGTATTCGCCATGATTACGGCAGCATCCCAATCTATCTGCTTGCTCTCGGGGTCTTTGTAGTAGAAACGCAGACCCTTGAGCACGTAACTGGCGTCGGTCCATGCCATTTGGTCGACGTTGTCTACGGCGACGGTCATGGCAAGGATTGGGGCGATACCCGGATCCTCAGCATAGCCGTACTCCTCGACCAGCAACTTGAAGCTTGAGGCACGGTGTAGCTCGCGTTCATGCTGGTCAAACTGTCCGCGACCGGTATCCATGTGCAGGGTATGACATCCCGCACATTCTCCGTCCGGCAGCCGCTCGCCGGCGCGTACTGAGCGGATTTCGTAGGGAGCGTCGCCCACCACAAACCGTACGGCAAACCAGAGGCACGCAAAGGCGTCAGGGTCGGGACTGTCGTGGGTCACGAGGATCCACGGTTTCTGGGCGCGTTCAACATTGGTGTCCATCGGACCCTCCTAGGGAAATGAAAGACCTGGCCAGGGCCGGGTTGCAGCCGAATCTATGTGTAACACACTATACTAGCTATGTCAAAGCCGTTCGGTTAGAACAAAGATGCCAAATGCCTATTGATAGTTTTGTTCAGGAGGGTGCGTGCGGTTACTGGCGACGGAAACTTCGGTTCGTGAAAATTGAATACATAGATTTGGGTCGACTTCTGCTCGATCCAAACAACCAGCATTCGCAAAGCGGAGCGCGTACACGACCACGTGACTACCAGCGCCAACTAGCACAAAAGCGCGACGAGTGTCGCGCTTTTGTGCGGGAATGCGGGAATGTGCGTTGCGGTTACGAACTGGAGTTAATGGCGCGCGGTCTAAAAACCGCGTGCTGACCGGTGTGACCCCACGGGGAATCGAACCCCGATTTACGCCGTGAAAGGGCGCTGTCCTAGCCGTTAGACGATAGGGCCAATATGACTGACAGTACCACTTTTTTTTGGCTTTCGCACCGATTGTAAAAGTGCTAAAGTGGCCCCACTGGAGAGGTGGCTGAGTGGTCGAAGGCACCGCACTCGAAATGCGGCGTCCGGGTAACTGGACCGTGGGTTCGAATCCCACCCTCTCCGCCCGAAGACTTTAGTATCGGGATGACCCGAGAGCCTTGTTTTGAGCCATTGTTTGGAATCGTTCGAATCCCTTCGCGGTCGAGCCGCGAAGGGATTCGAACTTTTTAGCATTTCACCTATAATTTAGGCGATGAGCAAGAAGCGTAAAAAGAATCGAGGCCCACGGGACCAGCATTTCGTGCCGCGCTGTTACCTCGCCGAATTCACCGATCCCGCGACTCCTCCGGGCCAGGAGCCTTATGTTTGGGTTTTCGATAAGGACGGGAAGAACCCGAAGAAAAGGGCGCCGAAGAACATATTCACGGAGACGCATATGTACACCTTCGAGTTCAACGGCGAGAAGGATTTCTCTATAGAACAAAGCCTCTCCACCATCGAGGGCAAGTACGCGTACACCTTTCAGCACAAGATCAAGCAAAAGAAGCCGCTAACCGAGATGGAGCACGCGTACCTCTGCTCCTTCGTGGCCGCGCAGTTGCAGCGCACCCCACGCTTCGGTAGGAATCAGGAGAATTTCATACAGCAGATGATCGACCACGGCACACAGATTGCACTCGCTCACGGCGTGACCGACTCCGAGCAGGTCCGCCAATGGAAGGAATACAAGAAGGACGCACACAAGCTCATGATGGTCGATAGCATTCCATACGTTGCGAACATCCTCATGCAGATGAGTGTCGCGTTTCTGTGCGTGCGGGATCCTTCGAAGCATTGGTTCATAACCTCGGACGACCCATGTGTGTTCTTCAATCCCGACCTGCAGTGGCAGCGGTTCTATGGTCCGGGATTCGGCCAGCAAAACGTGCAACTCACGCTCGCGCTAAGCCCAGAGATAACCGTCCTCTTCTCGTGGTCGAACTTTCGCGGCTATTCGTACCTAAGCGATCACAACGTCGAGAACATGCTGAACCGAATGACGCGATCTTACGCCGATAAGGAATTTATCTCGCCGCATCCGCAGACTCGGCGGATTTGGTTTAGCCGGATTCCGCTCGATATCTTCTTCGCGTCCCGCATCGTGAAGAATGAGGGACGAATGCTCCTCCACAAATTGCGCTCTAAATGGCGCTATCGAAACTATGGCCGAAGACGCTGACTTCAAACAGAAGGTCAAAGACATTACAGACTCGGGCATGACGCCCGAGGAGAAAATCGACGCGTTGAATAACCTGCAGGCGGGACTCAATCAGCTGAATGACGGGGCGCAGATCATCCTTATTTCCGAAACGGGCGCGCTTATCGCTGCGAAAGCAGACAGACCAGAAATGGCCGCACAGTTTTGCCTTATACGGGCAAAAGTAGAAATGGCGGGATCAGGTGCGCTCGTCGGAGAGATGAAGAACATTAAGATGTCGATCGACTGGTTCGGATTCGGCCTCGAGGCGGAGGAGAAGAGGTATAAGAAACTTGAGGCGGATTTCAACGCTTCCTGGAATAGGGCGCGGGCCGTGATTGATATGGGATATAAATTCCTCAACAAGCGGCCATTTGTTGGAGCAGTGGCGTACTGTCACCGAACAGTCGGCGAAATCTATGGTCAACGGTACCTGCATCTTAAGCTCCATCTTTTTGTGAGCGTAAACCCGTGGCGAGCGAAGATTGCCAACTACGCGATCTCCCGGTGGCTCGGCATTGACGACCTGCTCACCACGAACAAGGAATCTCGGGCGCAATTGCGGGCGATTAAAAAAGACTGTATCGGTGCCCTGCATCAGGCCAAGCGGCTTTTTGCACGAGAGAAGGCTTGGGCATTTTTGGTTGAGACGTATTTCACTCTCGCTCTCGAGCACCACTCGTTCAATGATACTGTCCGCAGCAAGTTTTATCTGTGGTGGGGATGGCTTTGTATGCGATTGCATGGGCTAAGCGAGCCGCGCCTGGATGCTAGCTTCAAATCGCTTCGGAAGTTCCCGCTCATCGGCAGCAATCGGGATGATGACATTGCGAGAGAGCTCCGCCCGAAGATTGATCCCGAGGAGACGGCTTGACTCACGCAATCGTCACCACCCCTTCCGTAATCTTGAGCTCCGACTTAAAACATCCCATCAGCTCTCGCCGCTCCTCGTTCGTACCTTCCTTCAGCGTGTACTTCGCGTAGGTCTTGAGGTCGATGTCGGCGTGGGTCGCGCCTTTGTTGGCGATGCCGAGCACGCCCCGCTGGAATTTGTTGAAGCGCTTCAGCTCGTCCTCGAACTTCTGCTCGATGCCGAGCGTGTTGAAGTCGATCTGATCAAGGAGCGATATCAGCTGTTCCACGAGCGCATCCTCCTGGAGATACTTGGCATGGCACGTTTTGTTCTTCGAGCGTCCGCAGCCGTAGTAGACATAGCGTTTTACGGTGCCGTCCTTGAGCGGCTTGTACTTCTCCTCGGCGCTGATGCCCGAGCCGCATTTGCCGCAGACCATCAATTTCGTGAAGGCGAACTCGTGCCCCTGCCGCACGATGTTGTCGCGCTTCATTTGTAGCTGCACCGCATCGAACAGCTCTTTCGAGATGAGCGGTTCATGCTTACCCTGGTACCAGTTGCCGCTCTTCTTCGGATATTCAAAGACGCCGTAGTAGAAGGGGTTCTGGAGCGTGCGAAAGAGGTTCGAGAGCGCGAGATTCTTCTTGCCGACCGTCTTGAAGTTGAGGTCGAACTTGAGCCAATGGTGGATGCGCCTGCCGCTCCATTTTTCGTACGCCATCTTCTCGAACATCTTCTTCACGATCTCCCCGCGCTCAGGGTCGATGACGACCTGGCATTTCTTCAGCATGTCGTGCTGGGTGATGTATCCGGTCGGCGGCGTGGTCGGCCACAGCCCCATCTCGACGCGCGTCCGCAGTCCACGCCGCACATTGATGCCTCGGTTGTCGTTCTCGAGCTTCGCTTGGCCTCCGAGAATCGTCAGGAGGAACTTCTCATTCGGATTATTACGAAAGCCCTGACTGAACGTTCGTATGTCGTGCAGATGTCCGGCGTCCATCAGGTCCACGATACGGCCGAGGTCGCCCGCATTGCGGCTGATTCGATCTGCTGCCCAAGTGAGGATGCCGTTGTATTTCCCGGCGTGCAGTTCCTCCACGATCTCATTGAAGACGGGCCGTTGCCCAGTCTCCTTGGCTGAATGACTCTCGCGCTTCATGGCGACCACTTCGAGCCCCTCGCGCTCGGCGAGCTGGAGCATCTCCTTCACCTGGCTCTCTATAGAGAGGACCTGTCGATCCTCGCTCTCGGTGCTCTTGCGGGCATAGAGACAGTATTTAACCTTCAAGGGGGCTTGTACTTGCTTGGCAGGAAACCCCACCGGCGTCATTACTGTGTTGTTCATACCCCAAGGGATGACGCAGACCCCTTAAGGAGTCCAGAGCGTCCTGGGAGCCAGAGGAGTTGGTAACTTTATTTCAGCACGATTAGCCCAAGAGCAAGAATCGCCATCCCAAAGTCCTCAAGAAGAGTAATTTTAGTGAGCGGTACTTTCAGGAACGTGCCAAGGCACGCGCACTGGAACTCCTCGCCCTTCGCGAGCTTGATGGCGACTCCGATCCCGCTGAATACCATTACGGCGATTTCCGTCCAGAGAAGCGGGACGCTGTGGAATCCGTCGAGCATAGCGAGGCCGAACCCCAACTCGATGAACGGATAGAGGTAGCCGTAGCCGAACCACCGCTGTGCCAGAAGGTCGTACGTTGAATATCCTTCCGCGAATCCTTTGATGTCCATGAGCTTGAATCCGGCGAATACCAAGAAGAAACCCGCCATGAAGTACCCGATGGAGCTTGAGAGAAGAAAGCTGTTTGCAATATAATCGCGCCAGGAGGCCACCACCGTTCCCGCGAGCAGGAGCGCGAAGATAGTAATGAGCGGCAGATAGCTGCCCCACGTGAGGACACCGAGACCTTTGTCTTCGATATGCGGCGGCCGAGATATCGCATTCTCAAGCACAAGCGTCATGCCGCACTTCGGGCATTTGCCGGGACCTTCTTGCCGCACCTCCGGATGCATTGGGCAGGTGTACATAGGCTTAATGATAGGGGTTTTTAATAGCCCGGTGCGAACGAGTAGCTTGAGATGACGTTTGGAGTGCTCGAAGCGGCTCCATATACAACCATGATCTCCTGATGAGCTGCGAGCACGAGGTTGCGCGGGTCGCCAGAGA
>JAJZPB010000009.1 GCA_021811365.1 bacterium | reverse complement strand
TGCACCTCGACTATGTGGTTGACACGATTATGCGCCGTGAAATACCGCTCAATGAGGAATCGCTCTCTGCTACCAACACGCAGTGGTTCGTTCCGGTAACCGACCTGCAAACGGGCAAGACTGACTATGTCACTAATGACACCTGGTACGACCCGTATGAAATCATGCGCGCCGCGAAGGCGATTCCCTTTCTGTACGGTGGCGCGGTACGCCTCGGCGGCAAGCGGTACGTCGACGGCGATGTCAGCGTGAACATGGCAGAACTTATTCGCAAGGCGCGGCGCGAGGGGGCGACTAAAATCTTGGTGATTTCTAACACCATAAAACAAACGGGGGTCGCGCGGCTCTTCGTCCTGTACTGCGCCCTCACCTCTCCGCCCATGATACGCCAGCTCGTGTTGAACGACATGCGCCACGAAGAATGGGACCACCTTCCCGCCGACGTCGACATCTACGTCATCGGGCCGCAGTACCCGCTACCCCTCAGCACGATCACGCACGTACGGCGCAAGGTCGCTGAAGCGTACTACATGGGCGTTGCTGATGCTCTCTCGCACCGCGAGGAGATTACGCGTTTCCTGTGAATGGCGCAGTGCGCGGCAGCACAGGAGATAGCGGAAAATGCAGCGCGAGTAGGGACATCTGAGACGCTACCAAGCGCAGGCAAGGCGAGCCATCAACCAGTTCGACGCTACAGATGCTCCGCTTTACCACGGCAGTCTTTCGGAAACACAAAAACTCGACTCTCTGACATTTAGGACTTTTTTGCTACAGTTTGCTCATGCCGACCCTCATTGCATACAAAAAGGCGAATCTCCGCTTCGAGCGGCTGCACGAATATGCGGCCGGCATTGAGCTCTTCGGGCAAGAGGTAAAGAGTCTCCGCGCAAGACTTGGCTCCTTGGATGGCTCTCGCGTCATTGTCCGCGGTGGCGAGGCGTATCTTGTCGGCATGACGATCCCCGCATACCAAATAGCCAACGCACCAAAGGACTACGACGGCGAACGGCCGCGCCGACTGCTCCTCACCAAAAAGGAGCTGCGTGAACTCGCTGCTGCCGAGTCGCAGAAAGGATTGACACTAGTGCCATTTGAGTTGTATACTAGTGGTCGGAACGTGAAGGTACGTTTGGGAATAGTCCGCGGCAAAGGCAAAGCGGACCGCCGCGAAGATCTCAAGAAACGCGACGCTTCTCGCGAAACGGCGCGCATCCTCAAAAATCGCTAGCGCGGCACCGGCCAATCGCTGCAAGTTCGTACGCGCACCCGCGTATTAATTTCCAGGGGGTGACCGGCTTTGACGGTCTGTACATTGAAAGACGTGCGACGCGGTGCACGCCCGGCAATCACCTTAACCTTCCGGGCACAAAACGTGCCAACAACACTGTTGCACGCGCGATGAAGTCCCCTTACTTCGGTAAGGTCGGTGACCTCGCGTTCGCCTACGCGACGGCTTGAGCCTAACGGCTCGCCGCACTAGCGCGACGTCTGCTATGCTGCGGGGCCCGCAGCGCGCATAGCGGGCGGAATCTTCTGCGCGCTCGAAGCCCGGACGCCCATCCGAGCTTTAAAACTCGGGATCGGAGAAGATCGGTTTTGTTTCGATTTTTACGCCTTCTCTTAAACATCAATTGGAACTACGCGTCGTAGACTCGCTTTCTTTGCCAGATTCGGACCGGGGTTCGATTCCCCGCACCTCCACAAAAATGCGGACCGCCTCATGGGCGGTTTTCGCTTTTCTGTGGAGGTAGAGCAAGACGTCTGCACGTCTTGCATGGGGAATCGAAAGCCGCAGCGATGTTCGGCTAGCAAGCCGAACCGCGAGGCGTGGCGACGAGCAGGTTGAGCGGCGGCGAAACCTGACGCGTGGCCGAAAGGCGTATTCGCCGTTTCCTCGCGCGTTCACTTCTGATTTTCATATTATTTTCGGAAAAAACGTTGCGTTAGGAGATTCGAATTTTGAACCATTCACATAAAATCGCCCTTGACGTGCGTTTTTTGTCTGTGCATCGTGCAAAACGGAAATGGAACCAGTAACACGTTGGAGGTAACCCATGCTTGGCTTTGACCACGATGGTACCATGCGCCTCGGCTCTAACCAGCAAAAAAAGGTGGAAGTCGTCCTCCGCGAGGCCCGTGACTTTGTCGACCGCCAATAAATAGTCGGCGACAACGAAGCGCTCGCAAGGCTCTCGAGGGCGGTGCTGACGGCCATTCTCGAGCGCCAAAACAAGCGCCTCTTTGACAGCTCGCTCGAAGCCACACTTAAGCGTAAGGCTGAGGAGTTTCTCGGCTTGCTTGCCCAGGGGTCAATGAGCGCGTACGAGAGCGAAGGAATGGCACTCGCGCTCGTAAAAAGCCTCCTCGATACCGTTACGAACAACATTCTTCGTGGCCTGAGCACCTGAGAGCCAACCCTTTCGCGAAGAAACGGAGATGCCTCGAGCGAAACCGTGTCGCCACCGACCACTCTGCGAGGAGGTATCGGTACCGAATCATCTGAGCAGCGCAACTTCAACCGAGGTCGCGCTGTTTTTATCCTCGCTTAACCTTCATCGTGTGATACCCTCGGCGCTTATTCTCTGCCAAGACTGTCTAAATTGCTGCTTCGGATTAGCTCATGAGCATCAAAAATGTAGCTTTCCTGTGGGTTCCTAATTCCCGACCCGGGTGCTTACATCCGGGCAGCTTTCCCCTGCAAATTCCTTAGCGAGCATTACGGCTACTTGAGGAGTTGGTGACGAAAACCCATTTACAGCCCTTTGTGGGTTCGCATTCACACGCCCGTTTCGAGACATAAAACGCTATACTCTACACATGGTCGCGCCGCTCCTGGCTACCCGCGTTGCTGCAGGCACCATTGGTTCCTACGCGCTTCTTATCCCGATCGGCATCGTTGGCGGACAGATGGCAGCCTTTGCTGCGGGAGCTGTAGCAAGCACGGGCTTCTTTAACCCGTATGCGGTTTTTGTCGTGTTTACGCTCGGCGACATTCTCACCGACTCTATTTACTACTACCTCGGGCGCTTCCGGCGCGTGCAAGCCTTCGCACATCGGTACGGACACAAAATTGGCTTGGAAAAACCGCATTTCGCGATTCTGCATCAACGGTGGTTCGAGCGCACGTTCCGCACTATGCTTATCAGCAAATACGGTCTTGCGTTTACCGGCCCACTTCTCATCTCTGCCGGAATGGCGCGCCTACCTGCGCGGCGATTCTACGCGTACGCAATCGCAATCTCAATCGCACAATATGCAATTTTTGTACCATTGGGATTTTATTTCGCAAAATCTTTTACCACCGTCTCCTACGCGCTCAAAGCGCTCCAGATCGTCGCAGCGCTCCTAATCTTCATATACGTCTTCACGACCTTCCGCCGGCTCGCGCGCGCATCGCTTCAAGAACGACCAGCGCTCACTTCTAACGAAAGCGACTCGTTTGCGAGCCCCGGTGCGTTTACTGGAGACTAAACGGGTACTCTCTGAAGATACTGTGCAGAAGCGCCGCAGTGGTTGTCAGAATCAGCAGGACGTAAACGAACAATCCCGTGGCGTACGCGCCGATAACGCCCAGTGGCCAGAACATACAAAAAATAACTACAGTGCGTAGCGTAGCCAAGCGCGTTTCGCGCGACTGCGCTAGGAGCGCCGCGCTCTCGTGCGCTCGTTCTCAGAAAGATACTGTTTGCGCAAACGCACGCTCTGCGGCGTAACCTCCAAGTATTCGTCGTCAGCCATGGTCTCAAGACCGCGCTCAATAGAAAGCTCATAGGCCGGGAAAAGCACGATGGCCTCGTCCATACCGCTTGAACGGACGTTCGACTGATTCTTTCCCTTGGTCGGATTTACCAGCATCTCCTCGCCTTTGCTCGTGTTGCCGATGACCATGCCTTCGTACACCTCAACCGCAGGCGTGATGTATAGCACGCCTCGTTCCTGAAGCGTCCACAGCGAGTACCCGAGCGCTTTGCCGCTTGCCATAGAAATCATCGAGCCGACCTGGCGCTTCTTTATTTCTCCCGCATACGGCTCGAATGCAATAAAGCGCGAAGAAAGAATACCCTCTCCTTTCGTGTCGATAACAAACTGGTTGCGATACCCGAGAAGTCCGCGCGTCGGACCCTTGAAGACGAGGCGCACCTGATCGCCGTGCGGCGTAAGATTCTGCAGTACGAACGCGCGGAGTCCGAGCTTCTCGATGATGGCCCCTTGGAATTCGCTCGGCGTGTCGATAATGACTTCTTCAAACGGCTCCATTTTATGGCCATTCTCTTCGCGGAAAATAACCTGCGGCTGAGAAACCTGGAGCTCGTATCCCTCGCGGCGCATGTTTTCAAGCAGCACGGCAATGTGCAGTTCGCCACGGCCCGAAACGGCGAACGACTCGGACTGCGAGAAGTCGACCTTAAGACCGACGTTCACCTCGAGCTCCTTTTCGAGGCGATCGCGAATTTGGCGTGAGGTTACAAACTTTCCTTCCCGTCCGGCAAAGGGCGAATTGTTCACCAAGAAGTTAACCGCAATGGTCGGCTCGTCTACCGCGATGGCCGGCAGCGGGTCTGCGCTCGCGTCCGTTGTGACCGTCTCTCCAATGAAAATATCGGGTAAGCCGGCAATGAGCGCGATGTCACCTGCGCCCGCGGAATCCGTCTCAACGCGCTCGAGTCCTTTAAACGTGAAGACCTTGGTCGTGCGGCCAGTGCGCGCTGAACCGTCTGGTTTTTTTATTGTGACCGGCTGATTGGGACCAATGGTGCCGTCGTAAATGCGGCCGATAGCAAGACGACCGAGGAAGTTGTCGTAGGCCAGGTTAAACGGCTGGAGCATGAGCGCCGAGTCGGCGCTGTGGCCCTCATTTGCCGGAACGACCTTCTCGAGCACCGTGTCGAGGAGCGGAGTGAGATCTTTACGTTCGTCGTCGAGCCCTTTCATGGCGACGCCTTCGCGGCCAATCGCATACACGACCGGGAAGTCGCTCTGCGCATCAGAGGCGCCAAGGTCAAGAAAGAGTTCGAGCACCTGCTCTTCGCAGCGCGCCGGGTCGGCTGCCGGCTTGTCAATTTTATTAATGACCACGATGGGCTGAAGACCGAGCTCGAGCGACTTCTTAAGCACAAAGCGCGTCTGCGGCATCGGCCCTTCTGCGGCGTCCACCACGAGCAGCACCGAGTCGATTGAACGCAGTACGCGCTCCACCTCGCTACCAAAGTCGGCGTGGCCCGGAGTATCGACGATGTTGATCTTCGTCCCTTTGTATTCAACGGCCGCGTTCTTAGCGTAGATCGTAATGCCACGCTCCTGCTCAATCTTATTGGAGTCCATGGAGGCGGCCTCGACCCCGCACTGCTTGAGCAGTGCGTCAGTAAGCGTCGTCTTCCCGTGGTCGACGTGCGCAATGATGGCAATGTTGCGAATATCCATAAAAATAAAAAACGCCGGTGGCGATTGATTTGACTATACAACAAGAAAGCCCCGCGCGCAAAGCGCGGGGCTTTCTTGGGTTTGGGATGTTCCCTGGCATCCCGCCCGTGCCGAGGCAGAAGTACGTGAGACTACGACGTAAACCGGAAACTCTGCACAATGCTCTCAAGCGCGTTCTGCACCTTCTGCTGGTCAAACGCGTGCACCGCGCCCGGCGGATAGTTCTGAAGCACTCCGTAGTGGATAGTGTACTCGACCGCGTAACACTCGTTAGCGTGGACGGTACGGAAGGTTGTCGTGTCGTAGCGATTTCCTGCCCCCGCGCCCACGGAACGCCACGTGGTGTAGGGGGTACCGTTAATGGTTACCTGCGTAGTCGAACCCGTACCCATACCGGTGGTATCCCTGAAACAGGTTGCGAGCGCAGAGGGCATCGAGCTCACCCCGACGGTAAACCACGCGCCGCCGAAGTTTGTGCCCGGTTCATAGCTCTGTGGCACATCTACGCGCGCAAGTTCCATCCCGGTACTCGTTGCATTTTCCGTCCACGAAAGGCCGTAGCCCACCGGAACGCCCGAGACGCTAAACGCGGTTGGGAATGTAAACGTAAACGTCTGCGGCTGGTCTGCGTACGTTTCGAAACCGGGCGCTGCAGGCGCTACCCGCGCAGCGGTGCACGTCTGGAAACGCACGTCGGTCGTCGATGCTGTGTCGGTAAGCGAGGCGTACGCCCCCTTGCTCGTAAACACGACAGCGCCATTGTCGGTCGTGCTCGCCTCGTAGCGAATACCCGAACCCGAGACGGTCTGCGGCATGGTATAGGCCTGCCCGTCCGAGAGCAGAAGGTTTACCGAGCTCGACCTAAAGGTCGCCGCAATGGTGTTGCCGCTTCCACAATAGAACGTGACGTGGTTTTCGAGAGCACCGTGCGGCGCAGATGTCGGCACATACATGAAATAGAGCCCTGCGCCAATCAACGCGATGATAATAAAGAGCCAGAGAATGCCTGTTTTCATAGGGAGAAGGTTATCGGTAAGGCCACAGCTCTAATCTTACGCTTTTTTTGCATGAATCTATGGTGGAGCTCAAAATGTCAGAATAGCAGCGACCCCTGCAAGCGCCATGCCTACAATGGTCACCCAGCCCAAAATGGCCGCCATCCTGCCGTTTGCATAGGGCCCCATGATGCGGCGATTACCACTGATGCGCAGCACGAAAAAGAGAATGACCGGCGCGATAATACCGTTCGCAACCGCCGCATAAATCAGCCCGCGAATCGGGTTAAGGTGCACGAAGTTCGCAACGATGCCGATAAGCATCGAAACAATGATGACGCCATAGAACGCGTACGCCTGTTTAAGTTTGCGGTACAGCCCATAGCGCCAACCGAAGCTTTCTGCAAAGGCATAGGCGCTCGACCCGGCAAGCACTGGTACCGCAAGGAAACCAGTGCCGACAATGCCGATTGTGAAGAGTAAGTATGCGAATCTGCCGAACGGCTTAAGCGCAGCGGCAGCTTGATCCGCAGTCGCGATATTGGTTATGCCATGCGCAAAGAGCGTCCCGGCGCACGCGGCAAATATAAAAAACATGATGAGATTCGAGAGGAACATACCGCTCCACACATCGGTGCGCATGCGCCGCACCACCTGCGGGTCAACCACGCGCCGGCGCGATGCAATGTTCGTTTCTCCGCGCAAAATGCCCTCCTCAACCTCCTGAGAGGTTTGCCAGAAAAAAAGATATGGAGAAATGCTCGTACCCAAAATAGCGCAGAGCAAAAAAATCTGTCCGCGCGAAAACGTAAGCGACGGAGTGACCACATGATACAAAACGTCCCACCAATTGAGGTGCACGGCAAACGCGACCACGATGTACGAGAGGAGCGCTCCCGCGGAATATTTCAGATACTTCGCGTACCGTGCGTAGGTGGTGAAGATTTGCAGTGCAAGACTGAGGACGGCAAATAGCACGACCAGAAGACTCAGGCCTACACCGGGAAGCAGCAGCCGAGTCGCCGCCGCCATGGCGCCTAAGTCTGCGGCAATATTAAGAGCGTTCGCAAAAAATAAAAGCGCCGCGACGGCATACAGTACCGAGCGCGAATAGTGCAAGCGGATATTTGCGGCCAACCCTCGACCCGAGACGATACCGATGCGCGCGCACATTTCCTGAACGACCGCCATAAACGGAAACACGAAAAGCGAGAGCCAGATGAGCTGGAGGCCGTACTGCGCACCCGCCTGCGAATACGTCGCGATGCCCGAGGGGTCGTCATCGGCTGCGCCGGTAGTGAGTCCTGGACCGAGCGTCTCCCAATACTCTTCCGCGCGACGAAACGGACGCTTATCGATCACACGCGCCTGGGCGCGCTCGGCAGCTTCCGCGCCCTTCTCTAATAGACGCGCCGGCACTTCAAACGCCCGCTCCACCTCATACTCAGCCGAATTGCGGCGTTTTTCCATGTGGTCTTCAGCATACCGCACCGCCTGCGGTTTCAAAGTTCTTATGCAGCGGGATCCGGGAAGGCCGTATACGTCTCAGCGATATCCTCTCGCGTCTCGCGCGGCAGTGAAAAGTCGCCGGCGGCGATGTTGGTCGCCAACTGTTCGACAGTGGTAGCGCCGACGAGTACGCTCGTAGTAAACGGCCGCTCCGCCGCAAACGCGATGGCCATGAGCGACGGATCGATTCCATACTTCTGTGCTATCGCCACATACCGCGCGATAACGGGCTGCACGCGCTCGTTGTTATATCGCTCCCGATTACGCTCGTACAGCGTAAAGCGCGCGCCGACAGGACGTGCGCCGTTTAAATACTTGCCGGAAAGAACGCCCATCGAGAGCGGCGAATACGCAAGCAATCCTACTCGTTCTTTGAGCGCAATCTCCGACAGACCGATTTCAAAGGTTCGATTGAGCAGTGAGTACTGGTTTTGGATAGTGGAGATACGTGCGAGGCTGCGCTCACGTGCAAGCCGCAGGTACTCGGAAACGCCCCACGCCGACTCGTTGCTCACCCCAATCGCTCGCACCTTACCCTCGGTAACGAGCTCCGTAAGCGCTGAGAGGGTCTCTTCGATCGGCGTGCTCGTTTCGGCGTCGATGGAGTCATAGTTACGCACGCCGAAAAAGTTCGTCTTGCGCTCCGGCCAATGCACCTGATAGAGATCCAAGTAGTCGGTGCCGATGCGCTGAAGCGACCCTTCAACTGCCGCGCGTATATTCGCGCGATCGTAGACCGTCCGCCCTCCCTCCGGGTGGTCTCTCGTGCGGATGAGGTCCGACGCAGCCACTTTGCTAGCGAGAATAAGGTCGTCGCGCTTACCGCGTTTTTTCAACCAAGAGCCCAGGTACCGTTCGGTCGTACCCTGCTTTAACGGGTCCGGCGGAATGGGGTACATTTCGGCGGTATCTATAAAATTTACGCCGTGGCTTGTCGCGTACTCGAGCTGCGCATGCGCATCGGCTTCAGTATTCTGCTGACCCCAGGTCATGGTCCCGAGACAAATGACGGAAACGGCAATATCGGTGTTTGGGATGGTTCGTTGCTTCATGCATCCGAGCATACCAAATGCCGCGACGGCCAAGGTGTGCAGAACGCGGCACCCGCTCCGACTATTTTACGAAAAACGAGGGCATTGAGGTCGGCGGCGCCGGAGGCGCAGCAACAAAAAGGAGCGCGCCGAGCAGAAAGAGCCCGAGGTACGCAGCTACGATAAGTCCACCGAACAACGAGAACCCGATGATGACGCCCCGATGGTCGCCCTCGAGCGCTACCGCTTCTGGGGTCAAGGGACGGCTTGTCCGCAAGCTTTTATACAGTTCTCCAAGGAAAAGTATGACCAGAGGCAGGACTAGAAAATCGAACAACAGAGAGACGGCTTCAGAAATCGCAAAGGCAGTAACTGGTCCGACGAATCGCGCAATAATGAGTACCGCGACGCGTGTCGCAAAGAACGCGAGAACAAGCAAAACGGTGAATACCACAAGCCTCCAGAACACGTCCCATTTTCGTCTGCTGACATAGGACCAGCTCCGTGCAATCGCCGCAACGCCGTGCTGCTGTTCTGCGACGAGTGCGAATACAGAAACCGAAGACAGTACAAAAAAGATGACGCCCGGTACCACGAGGAGAACATAGCCGCCCGCTACAAGAGTCATCTGAACCACCGTAAGCCAGAAGTACGAAACGGCGCCTTGCCAGCCGCGATCGAACGCCTCCCGCAGGGTCAGCGGTTCGGGTGCGACGGCGATACTCGCGAACGCGAAGTTAAATAGCGCAGCAAACGAAAACAGCGCTAGGACCGCAATCAGGATAAGCACCATGCCGCCGAGTACGATGGCGGGCACATTCCCCTTGAGCGCAAGCAAGCCGCCCAAAACAACGGCTCCGACGACCACCACGAGACCGACGGTCGCGCCCGCATATAGCCCTGTCAAACCGCATATAACGCGCCACGCGTCACGATAACGGCAGAGCGCGTTCTTAATCAGGGTGCCAGGACTGGCAAGGATTGGTGTCTCCACAAGAGAAATGAGGGTGTACGCAAGGCGCACCGTACGGATATATCATCGCACATTCCTGCGCCCGTGTTCGTGAAAATCACGCCACCTGTTGAGAAATACGCGCCGGGAGTGGAGTCGAATTCCGACAGTACGCTTTCCGCTGGCGACCTACGGCGCTACAGGGAAAAGGTCTGCCTTCCCGAGCGCCGCTGCAGTCGTGGTCGAAAGGTAGTGGTTACGCACCATAGTTCCGAGCACATGCCGATAGCGTGCAAGCGCGCTCGTACCGTCGGGGTGCGCGCCGAAGTAACTCGGTGCTTGCGGCAGGCCGGTTAAGTATACGCACTGGCCGAACGTAAGATTCTCGAGGTTGGTGTGAAAGTACGCCCGTGCAGCTTGCGCGATTCCGTATGCGCCGCGACCGAAGTAGGTTCCGTTCAGATACAGTTCAAGAATCTGCGGCTTGCTGAAATCGTGGTCGACGATTAGCGCGTAGTACAGCACGCGCAGTACGCCAAGCGCGTTCGAGAGCGCGCCTGAGGACCCACGCGGTTCTTCAATGATTTCCCGAGCAAGCTGCTGGGTGAGCGTGCTGCCACCATGATCCACATGGTCGTTACGGAAACTCGTGAGCGATACGCGAATAAGCGCGATGGGGTCGATGCCCCGGTCTTGGTAAAATCGCTTGTCTTCTACGGAAACAATTCCCTCCTGGGCGCACACCGGCAACTCGGTATACGGAACGTACTGCAAACCCTGCCTCGTGAAGCTTGCCTGCAGCCGTGCGGGGTATTCCGTCACGATGCGCTGCGCTTGCCCATGGGCAAACACGTCTCCCGCAAGCGCCATAATCGGATTGAAAAAGAGCGCGCAGAGCGCCAGAATTACCGCTCCGAGGAGCGCGCCACGCATTATTTTCCTGCTCATACACCCGGTAGTATGCCATGCGCCCACGCGGTAGCGCCAAGCGCCGCTAAGACTGTGCGTCCGCTCACAGAAGGTTCTGCTCGCTACGCGTCCGGCTTCGGTGCGGGGGGCGCGGGGAGCAGCAGCTCCTCCGAAGGCTTTGGGATAAGCACGTTGAGTGAGTGCGCTGGCCGCTGCGGTTCGACTACAGACGGCTGCTCTTCAGAAGCAATGCTCGAGCTGTGATTAAGTGCGGGTGGCGCAGTAGACTTCGCTACCTGCGCGGGCAGCTCATCGGTGCGCGGCAGAGGAATGGACTCTTGCGCACCAATCGTCTGCAGACGGGCCGCTTCTTGCTGCCCTTGTTTCTCGAGCGCTCGCAGAAGTGCTTCGTCTTTGCGCACATGGCGTGCGAGGACGAATATGCCGGTACCCAACCCACAGATAAGCGCTGCGGCGAGTACGAACAGTATCCAAAACTCCACTGACAGCGTCGCAAACCAGCTGCGCGCGTAACCGAACCATGAGTCAATCGACTTACCGGAAGCGATTAACGCATCGCACGCCTGAATGTGCGAACCAACGAAACTTGCCGGGCTATAAAACGTGGCGTTTGCCTGCTCCGCGAGCGCAAACTCCCGGTTCGCAGCGATGCAGTGCCGTGCCGCCTCAAGCGCAAGGCCTGCGCGCAGATAACTCGCGTAATCGTTCGCGGTGGTGTTGGAAACGCCATTTTCCGAAAGCATCTGGTCAACGAGTGTAATCGGAATCCCGAAAGCGAACGCGGTGCCGCCGCTCTGGCTCGCAACCGATAGCGTCGTCACGCCAACCGCCTCGCCGTTCGCGTTAAGCATTGGACTGCCGCTTGACCCCGAGGAAATGTCGGCGTCCGTCTGTAGGTAGGAAAAGGTATGCTGCGTCGAACTTTTGAACGCACTTACGGTACCCGAGGTAAAACTCGGATTGACGCTGAAGCCAGTGAGGTCCCCGCTCCCGGGGAAACTGATGACGAAAATTTGGTCTCCCTCGTGCGTGGTGTTCGCACCCGCCAAGTGAATAGTCGGCAGCCCGGTTTCCGGCACTTTCAAGAGTGCTACGTCTTTTTCGTCGTTAAGGTAGTTATCGTTGACGGAGACAATCTGCGCGCCTATACCGGATTTCATGAGGCTATCAATCAGCCCGTACGATCCTTGCTGGCCTTGCTGCTGCTGGATTACGCTAACGGGCGTCGAGGTAGCAGGCAGCGGCGCTCCTGCTTTGAGCACCACGACCGTAGGCGGAGCAACCGATACGAACTGTCCGATGAACTTCGCGCCCTGGTCAATCAGCGCGCTATAGTCTGCAGACGACAGTGCATCGAGCTTGGCCGTCTGTTGGCTCGAGTAGCTACCGCCAAAGTCCTCGTTGTAAACGACCTGCGACGCAAGGTCAGTCGTCAGGGAAGAGAGTAGCTCCGCGCTCGATACCACGTGCGAACTCGTAACGATATACCCGTTCGAGTTGACAATAAAACCGCTGCCGAGCGCGTATTCGTCGTACGGCATAGGGGTCGACGTGCTAGTGTCCACCTGCCACTTAAGCGTATTGAGGTCGAGGCTGAAACCAGGCACCGTCGTCGTTCCAATAAAATGCGACACGATGCGTACGACTGCCGGCTGCACGAGCCCAATGAGGTCAGCTCTGGTAAGCCCAGAACCGGTCGGCGCGGAAGTATTCCCCGTAGAGGCGACTGGCGCTGCTGTCGGCGAACTCGACGATTGCGCCGCCGCGACAGCAGCAACCGGCACTGGCCGATGCTCTGCGCGTGCCTGCGCAAAAAAGGGAGCAACGAGCGCGCTCGCGCACATAATTGCGAGCGCTCGAACGAAAAAGGAGTGATTCATACGGTAAGTATATGAAGTAGCGCCTCTATCGCCATGCACTATCCCCAAGCTGCAGCGCTTCGGTGTCGGAATACGTGTCGCCAGTCCTCACTGCTCTGGGCGCTTCAGCGCGCAGCTGATAAAATCAGAGCATTCGTATGACGCTCCTACGCCGCACATTCCTGCTCGCCGCACTTGCGCTTCTCTTTTTGCTCACTCCTTCCGCCCCGACGCGCGCTCAAGCGATTACTCCCATGCAGCGTGCGGCGCTTGAGGCGCAGCTTGCGCAGGTACAATCCGAAGAAGCGCAGGCGCAAAGCGCGCTTTCCACAGCGGAGTCGAAATCGTCTTCGCTCAAAAATGCAATTGCCACCATTCAGGCTAGAATCAAAGTCGAAGAGCTCGATATTACGGCAAAGCGGCTGCTGCTCCAGACCCTCGGACAGAACATCTCATCGCGGCAGGCAGAAATCGTAGCGGACACGGCAGCTATCGCGCAAAATCAACAGGCGATTTCCAGCATGTTCCGGCAAATGCAGCAGTCAGACGCGGTGCCGCTGGTCGTAGTGCTGTTTCAGAACCAAACGCTCTCCGGTTTTTTCAAAGACGCCGTTGCGCTTTCTTCCTTGCAGCAGGATATTAGCGTGCTTTCGCAGCAGCTTGCTGCGGCGCAAGCTTCAAGCACTGCCGCCAAGACGGTCCTCGTCTCAAAACAGAATGCCACCAATGACGCCGTGTACGCGCTCCAGCAGGAACAGAAAAAATTGGACCAAAGCAAGGCCGAACAGCAAAAACTGCTTTCGATCAGCAAAAACAACGAGGCTTCCTACACGACGCTCGTTAACCAAAAAAAGCGGCAGATTGCGGCGATTAACGCGAAGCTCTTTGCGCTTGCCGGTGGCAGTAACCCGATTCCGTTCGGAAACGCGTACCAGTACGCACTTGCTGCGCAAAAATCGACGGGCGTAGACCCCTCTTTCCTTCTTGCCATCATGACCCAAGAATCGAACCTTGGTTACAACCAGGGCAACTGCTACCTTACCAACGAAAACACGGGTGCAGGCGTGAGCGTAAAGACGGGCGTTGCGTTTTCGAAGGTCATGAGCCCGGCTGATATCCCGAACTTCCTCAAAATTACCTCGGCGCTCTACATCGACCCGCTCCACACGGTCGTATCGTGCCCGCAACAGATTGGCTGGGGCGGTGCAATGGGGCCAGCACAGTTTATTCCGAATACCTGGATGCTGTTTAATAAACGCGTCGGGCAAGCGCTCGGCAATACTGGCATGAGTAATCCGTGGGATCCGCAGCAGGCATTCGTAGCCTCCGCACTGTTCCTCTCTGACCTTGGTGCTAGCGGCGGCGGCTACACCGCGGAGCGGAATGCCGCGTGCCGCTACTTCTCCGGGAGTTCATGCGGCATCTCCAGTTTTGTCGCAAGCTACGGCAACAGCGTGATGGCGCTCGCTTCAAAGATTCAGTCAACCGAGATTAATCCGCTGCAAGGCACGCTGTAATCTCGAGCCGCGGCCGCGACAAAGCGTTCCCGTGCTACTCGGCACATGGTTCGCTCACCGTCGGCACCCCGGAAAGGCATGGTATAACTTGCGGTATGGACACCTTTTTCATCTACACCGCCAAGTACGCGTTCGTCCTGCCTGTGGTAATCCTAGGCACCTACTTTTTTCTGCAGCGCTGGCCACGGCATCTGCGCATGGCGCTGTTCGCCATTCCGGCCGGAATCCTTGCCTACGCGCTTGGAAAGCTTGGAAGCGCGTTCTACTACGACCCGCGCCCGTTCGTCGTAGGACATTTTACGCCGCTTATTGCCCACGCAGCAAATAACGGCTTCCCTTCCGACCACACGCTTTTGGCTGCTGCGCTCGCTTCGGTTGGAATGTTTTGGGACCGACGGCTCGGTGTGGTGCTCTGGCTCCTCGCCATTCTCATCGCAACCGCGCGCGTCTACGTTGGAGTGCATCATACTGTCGACGTGGTCGGCAGTATGGGGTTCGGCATAGTCGGCGTCTCGCTCTGGTACCTGGTGCTGCGCATTTCTATTCCTGAAAAGCCGAACGAAGTAGCGGAGCCTGAAACTCAACCGGTGCGATAGCTTGCTAGTGCAGGCATACGGAGCGCATGCGCATCGAACAGCAGGGCTCGCCCGGACTCGTGTAAATCGCCACAGGGCGCTCTGCACTTGACTTTCTGAAGCTTGTATTTTCTACAAGGATTTGCTGCGCCTTCCTCCTGGCTCCATCTAGCCGTACCTCTATGCATTTTTAGTGCTACTGCAGTAACCTCTAGCGCATGCTAGGCTAGCCTGCATGCACGACGACCGAAAGCTGTTCTCAACGCACCGGCTCTCAAACGGGGTCACCGTATACTCACACGCCATGGACGTGCCGTACTTTTCAATTCACGTCATCGCGCCCGTGGGCTCAGCTCATTCTCACGGGGGCAACCCGGGTGGCCGCATGGGCATGGCGCATTTTATGGAACACACGATTTTCCATCGGTCCAAAATGCACCCGGAAAAGGGGTCCTTTGAAAAACTCATCGCGCTTAAGGGCGGCTACTGGAACGCAGCTACCGGGCCGCGTGCGACCGACATCCACCTTACCGTCGCGCTCGACGCGCAACAGGAAGCAATCGACGGTCTCCTGAGCCACCTGCTCCACCCCATCATTACGGAGGACGACCTAGCGACAGAGCGCGGCATCGTGCGCAACGAGCGCGATCAACGCCGCTACTACCCTTCAGACTCCGAAGAGGGTCGCTACCTCGATCTTGAATGGATGCACACGCAGTGGTACTCGCGCGAACAGCTCTTCGGCAGTGACGAGGACCTCGAAGCGATGACCCCTGACTCGGTCCATGCCTTTTTACGCCACTACGCGTCCAACAATCTGCGAGTAGTTATCGGCGGCGGCCATCGCCTTGCCCCGGTGCTAGAGGCATTTGCTGCTATTCCGACTGAAGCACTTACGCTCTCCGAACAGGTGGAGCCCGTTCGCTGGGTCAATCGCGCGTATCACGAAAAGGCGTTCCGTGACGTGGGCACGCCCACCTACCACCTCGGAAGCCTCACGCCATCGTGCGACTTCCAAGAAGCCTATGCGCTGCGCTTCATGCTCGGATTCTTGGCAAACTATGTCCATGGACCGTTGTATGAATGGCTGCGCAAGGAAAACGGATGGACCTACGGCATAGAGTACGGCACGTCCGCTGCGCAGGACCGCACGGAGGGCATCCTACGCATTCCGCTCAACACCGCCGAAGCCATACCGATTATTCGCGAGGAAATCCACGGCCGAATACGCGCTGCGCTCGCCGACACCACGCTGGTTGCAAGCGAGGTAGCGCGCCGCAACCACGAAAGACTTTTCCACTACCAGACTCTCGACGAGCGTCTTTTTGAGGCGGTGAGCGAACTCGAAAATCACGAACGCATTGTCACTGAAGCAGAGTACCGCCGCATGAACGAGCAGTTTACCGATACCACTCTTCTCACGAAAGCGTACGAGACGTACCTGGCTCCCGACGTTGCTGGCGAGGTCGTGCTTCTGCCACTCGCAGATGCTGACTGAGTGAGCGTTTCTTGAGAAAAGAGACCAGCGTCGGTACGTGTGAATGCTCGAGGTCGCGTGCGGCAGTAAGCAGCGTAAGGTGCGTCTGGCCTTTCACAAGCGCGCGACGGCGCTCGTTTGCTTCGGGCGCAGAAAGCTCTGCGCGATAGCGCTCACTGAACCTCTGGTAGCGGACGAGCGGACTCGCATGGAACCACGTGCGCAGTGCGGGGGAGGGCGTAAGTTCTTTCGCCCATACATCTATCGAAGCCTTTTGTTTTGAGACGCCTCGGGGCCAAAGCCGATCGACGAGCACGCGTACACCATCGGACTTTTTAGGTTCCTCGTAAATGCGCTTTACATCTATTTTGAGGGTCATGGTGAAAGTATACACGCGGCCGCGTCCACCTGGAATGAAGACTGCCGTAATTCTTTGCAATTCCCCTCCCGCTTCAAGCGGGTACGGCGTACACAAAAACAACGGCGCCGCTACGCCACGTCGCCGAGCATGGGTACGGAAAGGCGGCGGCGCTTTGTTTCGCCCTTAAACAGGTTTTGTGTGCGCGCTGCCGTATCGCCGCGCGCGCCCACATGCGCCGCAAACGTCATTGCTCGGAAGGAAGACCCCAGGAAGACTGCGTGCTTGCCGTACTTCTTCGCTACCTCGTCCATGCTCGCGTAGACCTTGGCGAGGGCTTCGGACTTCTGCACTGCACCAAACAGGTCGAGTTGACCGCCTCCTTCCTCGGCGAGATCAAGCAGCGCTACCCCCGTTGCTCGGTACAAGGTGTTCTTCTTCCACGCTTTCGGCACGTGTTTTTTTATTTCGCCGAGCACTTCGGTGGGCAGTGCCGTCGCGCGCGCAAGCTTCACCTCGCAGCCGTGATAGCGGAAGTCTTGGGTTTTGAAAAAAAAGAATACGCGCGGCGAGACCAGGTTCCACCGACGCGCTTTACTACACGCGTTTTCGACGTTTTTAGAAAGCTGTGCGAATACAAACGCCGGATCGCTTGACGGTGGCGTGAACGTTTTTGTTTTTGCAATCGACTGATACGATTGCCGCCCGTCGACATTGAGCTCATGCACCATCTCGCCATTGAGCTCCTTCCACGTATCTTGGAATGGCTTCGAGAGGCGCGCACGCACCCATGTTTCATCCTTACGGGCGAAATCAAGCGCAGTCTTTACGCCAAACTGCGCGAGATACGCCGTGGTGTTCGGTCCAATGCCCCACACATTCTCGACAGGGAGCGCGCGCAAAAAACGCGTCGCGTCGCGAAGCGGAATGATCGTGAGCCCCGCGGGCTTCTTCCACTTGCTTCCGATTTTGGCGAGTGTTTTCGTAACCGAGACGCCAATCGAAAACGTCATGCCAAGCTCCCGCTCGAGGTCGCTCTGAATACGCTCGGCAATCTGCGGATACGACAAGCGAAGCGACCGACGCATCCCAGTAAGATCTGCGAAGCACTCGTCGATGGAGTACTCCTCGACCGCGCTCGTGTATCGCCGCACGATTGCGTACATGCGCGCCGAAAAGAGCGAGTACGTTTCGTAGTCTGAGGGCAGGACGACCGCATCAGGGCACACCTTGCGCACGTCGGAGAGCGTCATCCCGCGCTTCACCCCGCGCGCTTTTGCCTCGTATGTACAGGCCGAGACGATGCCGCGCTCTTTGCCGGTAATCACCGGCTTGCCGCGCAAGGTCGGATCTTTGGCTACTTCGCACGCGGCGAAAAACGCATCGCCATCGATGTGGAGGATTGCTCTCGGGTATGAAGCATGTTCCCACGACATATACGGCGTGAAGTCTCTTTGAGATTCGTTTCGAAACCTACTCCGGCGGCGCACTTAATACTTTCTGACCACCGCCGTCACGACCGCTTCAATCAGAAGCGTTTCGTCGTCTTTCGGGTAGATGGGCTTAAATTCATCGTTGGCCGGTTCAAGGTAGTACCCGCGCGGACCCTTGCGCAGGTACTTCATGGTAAACGCGCCCTCGAGCGAGGCAACGACGATCTGCCCGGGCTTGTACGTCTGGCGACGTTCGACAATCACCATATCGCCATTACAGATGCCCGCATCCTTCATCGAGTCGCCCTTCACCTTAAGGATGTAACTCGACTCTTTGTTCGGGAGAAGGTACTCGTCAAAGGAAAGCACGTCGAGTAGCTCCTCTTCCGCAGCCGAAGGAAAGCCCGCCTCGACCACACCCAAGAGCTTGGCGCCTCCTTCCATAATCCGCCCCGGCAAAAGCCTTCCGGTCGTATCCTTCTCCAGCACGCCCGCGCACACCAGCCGTTCAACCGCGTACGCGGCCGCGCCCTTGCTCCTGTAGCCCAAGAGCTTTGCGAGCTCAGCTATGGAAGGCATGCGCTTCCGGCGCGTATAAAATGCCGCAATTTTTCCCGGCGCTTTTTCAAGATTTGGCATTGCTTCAGTATACTAGAACGAACGTTCTAAGCGCAACTGGAGTCAGCTGTGCTCTATGCAAGGCACGAAAGCCGCCGGAGCCGGCTCTCCGTTTGTCATGCCCTACGCCCGCCCGTGCCTGGGATTTTTATAAAAGGACTTGCTGCGCTCGCCGGCCACTTCGGGTTGCAAACGTACGACGAAGTAACGAAGCTGCAGACAACGCACCCGCGAAAAATTCTGCGGGCGTAGATTTGCGCGGGCTACTGCGGCGTCTCGCCCATAAACGGCACGGGGTACGCTAGCGCCACTACGCGTATACAGACCAGTGACCTCGCGTGCCGATAGCTCAAGCGCTACTGCCGCAAGCCCAAACCCGTACGCAAGAGGTAGAGCACTACGGCAAAAAGTAGCGCAGCGAGCGCGCACAGCACGCCGATGGCAAGCCAAACCGAAACGTCGCTCTTGCCAATGAAGCCATAGCGGAAGCCGTTCACGAGGTAGAAAATCGGATCGATCATCGTGACCTCCCCCCAGATGCCCGGAAGCGTCTTGGCACTGTAAAAGACGCCGCCGAGGTACACGAGCGGCTGGAGTACGAAGGTCGGCACAATGTTGATCGCGTCCATAGACTTGGCGAACACGCCGTTGGTGAGGCCGCCGAGCGCGAAAATGACGCTCGCGAGAATCAAAAAGAGCGCAATAATAAAGCCATTGAAAATAGCGAGTGGCGTGAAGACGAGCGCAACGAGCAGCACCAGAAGCGCCGTTACTACTCCGCGCAAAACACCGCCCGCAACGAACCCGGCAATGAGCACCCACGGCGGTGTCGGTGAGACGAGAATTTCATCGATATTGCGGTTGAAAAACTTCGACTGAAACATGACGAACGCCACGTTCGTGTAGGAATTCATTACCGCCTGCATCATGACGAGGCCCGGCACGATAAACATAATGTAGGGGACCCCTTCGATCGTGCCGATGCGCGAGCCCATGAATGCGCCGAAGACGAGGAAGTAGAGTGCCGAAGTAACGATTGCCGGCAGGAAGGTCTGCGGCCAAATGCGCAGCATGCGCACCACGTCCTTGCGGACAATGGTGTAAAACGAGATCCACTGTTCGTAGGACGTCATGATGGTTTTTCTGGCTCGCGCGTCAGCTGCAAAAACACCTCTTCGAGACGACTGCCGCGGTACCCTTTGTGTTGCTGCTGCGCCTCGTCGTAGCGAGCGAGAATTTCGTCCATGGTGCCGTCCGCCACAATTGTGCCTTTATTAATAATCGCGACATGCTTAGCGAGCTGTTCGGCTTCTTCGAGGTAGTGGGTCGTGAGAAGAATGGTGACGCCGCGCGCGGTCAGGGTCTTCAAGTAGTCCCACATGCTGCGGCGCATCTCAATGTCAACGCCCGCAGTGGGTTCGTCGAGGAAAAGGAGGTCCGGCTCGTGGATGAGCGCGCGCGCAATCATGAGCCGCCGCTGCATGCCGCCCGAGAGCTGGCGCGCTTGCGTAGTGCGCTTATCGGATAGCCCGACCGCGGTAAGGAGCGCTTCGGCCCGCGGCAGCGCTACCGAACGCGGGATGCCATAGTACCCGCCCTGATTCACGACGATGTCGATGACCTTGCCGAAAAAGTCGACATTAAGATTTTGCGGCACGACGCCCACTTTGCGACGCGCCTTTTCCGGGTGCGCATCGAAGTCGATACCGTCGATTTTGAACGAGCCGCCTGTCTTGTTCACAAGCCCGGTGGCAATACCGATAAGCGTCGTCTTGCCCGCGCCATTTGGCCCCAAAAGCGCGTAAAAGTCGCCTTTAGGTACCTGCAAGCTCACACCCTGAAGCGCCGGCGTACCGTCGGCGTATTTCTTTTGCAGATTCTGAATATCAAGCGCGAGCTCCATGTTAGAGGAGTGCAGTATAGCATTTCGCCCGTTTCGCGTGACCTATGCAGAGCAGCAGGCAAGCGCCTCCGCAAAGCCTCCTCAATCTGGAGCAAGATTCGTCCCGGTTAGGGAGCAGGAACTTCCACGAATCGGCCACCTTCAACGCGCAGGTATTTTTAGACGCCTTGCGAGGGCTGCGCCGTCATCGGTTCGTCGGAAGCGCGCTTTGCATACTCGACCCCATCCTGCAGTAGACAAAACATCCGATTCCCCATACTAGAATAGCCTCTATCGTATCAGGAACTCTTCTCCACTGACGCTAAAGCGCGCTTTTCAGACGATGAGAGCTTTTTGATGGCCGCTTCGCGTTTACTGGCGGAAGATCGGTTGGAGTGCGCCTCCGTGTACGCGATGCGCACGGGCTTGTGCGCTCGGGTGTAGCGCGCGCCCTTACCGTTCGCGTGCTCAGCGAAACGCCGCTCGACGTCAGTTGCGATGCCAGTGTACAGCGACGCATCTGCGCACTCGAGCATATAGACGTAGTACATGCACCACAGTATCGCACGCTAGGTGCGCAGCTCATCGAGAAGCTCGTCGAGCTCTTTGTGGCGCGCGGTAATTTTCCCCTCGCGGAGCACCCAAAAAAACGCGGGCTCGAACGCCTTTATAAACTCATAGTCGTGAGTAACGAGAAGCATGGAGCTCTTCGAGGCTTTGCACGCATCGAGCAAAATCTCCCAGGTGACCTCGTCGATATGGTTCGTCGGTTCGTCGAGCAAAATAAAGTCCGCTTTTTTTCCGAAGGTGATGGCGAACCGCACGCGCATACGCTCACCTCCCGAAAGGTTTTTGGTCGCGGTACTCATGCGCGCCGAATCAAACTTCATGGCACCAAGCGCCGCCTGCGCTTCGCTCTCAGAACAGCCCAGTTGTTCGGATACGGCCGCGATAGCGTTTCCTTCCGGATTGAATTCCGCATGCTGGTCAAAGTACGCAAACGCCACTCCCGGAGCCCACGAGACGCTACCGGCTTCAAGCGGAAGCGCGTCCGTAAGACATTTCAGAAAGGTCGACTTGCCCGAGCCGTTTCTCCCGAGCAGGACCACCTTCATGCCGGAGCGCAGTTCAAGATTGACGCTCGAAAAAAGACGCGTTCGCGACCCTTCGTAGCGGAAGGCGCCGTCTTTAATCCGGCAGAGCAGCTTGCCCGTGTGCAGCGAACGGTCCGTCTGCGCGAGCCGAATGCGCGTTTGCATTTCTTCCGGCCGACCCTCTTTGTGCGCGTCCTTAAGCTGTTTTAGTTCTTCTTTCGCACGCTGATAGGCCGCTATTTCCTTTCCGCGGAAGGCTTTCTGGTGAAGAATGACAATCGTTGCAGAGAGCTGGCGTATGCGTTTTGACTCCGTATCAAACTCCCTTTGGAGTCCACTGATGCGGCGCGTCTTCATCTCGAGGTATTCCTCATACCCGCCTTCGGAAAGGTGAAGCGTGCCCTGCGCGAGCTCACCCACTTTGGTAGCAACCGCATCGATGATGAGCCGGTCGTGCGAGATGAAAATGACGCCGTTACGAAAATTCGCTAAAAGCTCCAGCAGCTCGGTGCGGCTTACAATATCGAGATGGTTCTCCGGCTCGTCGAGCAGCAGGAAGTCGGGGTTTTGCGCAAAGGCAACCCCGAGTGCAAGGATCTTCTGCTGACCGCCGGAGAGACTACCGCAGGTTTCCTTCTGGTGTGTACCGACGGCAAAGCCGAGCTGTTCCGTGAGCGCTGCGGCTTTACTAAAAAGCGTGTCGCCCGCGTTTTCGCGCACATAGTCGCCAACGGTCTTGTCTTTGAACGCAGGGTCGAACTCTTGCGGCACATACACGAAACGCACATGCCCCTGCCGTTCTATCGTGCCGCTGTCTGCTTGAAGCTGCCCGCAGAGGATTTTCAGGAGTGTCGATTTGCCCACGCCGTTTTCGCCGAATATGCAGAGCCGTTCCGCTACGGTACAGCGAAAAGAAACCGCAGAGAGAATGGGTTTCTCCCGGATTGCGTAGGAAATATTTTTGAGGGAGAGCGCCTTTTGCACAATGTTTATCACCGTACCACAAAACACCTCTCGTTCGCGACTCACCCGAGCTTCACCAGAGCCGCCACGAAAAATGCCCGCTACTGCGAACGATGTGCCGCTAGAGGTCCCCAACGATGCGGACGACGGCACGTTCGACGCGTCGCATACCCTTATGCACGCGCGGAAAGCGCACCGTATGTCGGTCGAGTACGGCGCGTACCGTAGCGGAAACAAGCGAGAGTAAAATAAGGGCGACTGCAATGAAGAGTACCCCCGGTAGAACCGGCATGACAATACCTATGATGCCGAGCACTAAAATTATAATCGCCAGAGTCAAAACGAACGCCCTTTTGACATGTCGCTGCATACTGAGTACTACGCAAGACCACCCGCTCCTGTTCCGCTCACCTGCTGTTTGAAAACACAGAGACGGTAACGTCGCAGGGGCATTCAGACGGCGCGTTCGTGGGTACGGTGCGATAGACAATACTGAACCGAGTAAGAACGAGGCTGCTCCCTCTGCGATACGCTGTTTGTCCGCCGGTGTGGCCGCCAGCCGCGAGCTGGTTGTCGACCGCATAACCAAGCGAACGAAGTTTTTGCGCGTAGTAATTTTCAAACGGCGTAAAAACCGCGCTTGGATTCATGGTAGCGATAACTGGCACCGAAGCAACGCTCGCGCCCGAATAGGTCGTCGTCCCAATCGTGAAGCGTTCCACCTGTGGTTTGTTCCAATCCGCGCCACCGTAGAGCGGATAGATGTCGCTCGAAAGTACCGGATGCGTAATCGTAAAAGCCGGACTCTCGCCAGAAACCGCACCGGTAACCGGCACTGACTCGTACGCATTCACCGCTATCTTGTACGTGCCGTCTGGGTACTGTGGCGAAATGGTCCAGGTCGTGCTGCCCGTGTTCGGCAAACCGGTGAAAATAATCGGGTCAAATCCCTGTCCTTCGGCTGGCAATGGCGGCGGCGGAATGCGTTGAAGGGTTATTGAAACGTGGTCGTTAGCGGGCACGCCCGTCGTCTTCCAAGAAATGACCCGTGTCTCGCCCGGCTGTAGCGCCGCTCCCGCTTCGGGCGAGGTAACGGTAAGCGAAGGAGTAAGCGGCTCGGCCCCCCAGAGCACCGCAACCGCCCCAGCAACAATGACGGTCGCGGTGGTGAGCACTACGAGCGATTTCCGGCCCATGGCGCTCTTAGTATACTCCCGCTTACCAAACCGCTGCGCATTGAGGCACCCGTGCTTCCTCCCGCTACGGGCGCCGCTTCCCTTTCAGAAGCGCTATGCAGGATTTTTCGACGCGCGCTGCGCGCGTCGCTGAGTCCTTCCCAGCGGTTACCCAGTCGGCAAAATTCCTGCGCTCGTCCGGAGAGAGGCTACTCCACTGCTCTTTCGCCTTTGGCAGCGCAGCGAGCGCCGTGTAGAGGCTCATCGGCACGACTGCGTAACAGCAGGGTCGCCGCTTTCCGGAGGCAAGCCTCGATGGAATGCTTCGAACCCGCCGCGTGCGCGTCTCTGGCTGTTTCGCAGACTCGATCCAACTAACAAAATCCCGGCGAGCAAGCGGCGTAAGATCCCCCCACTGTGCCTTCGCTTTCGGCGTAGCCGCAAGTACCTTGCACAGATCCGCTGGCTCTCTCGCTTCTAGCGCCGCGCGGCGCGCGATTCCGCGTGGTAATACACGCTTCTCTCGTCGGTCCGCCATTGTGCGTATAGTAGCAGGCCGTTACGCGAGACCGACCACGTCTCCGTCATTCATGCATGGTACGTATCATCATTCCGGTAGTCTTCTGCATGCCGAATCGCCCGTAAAACGGCTGCAGGTCTGCATCGCAAAGGAGATCAATCATGTATAGGTTGCCGAGCTTGGCGAGCATGCGTTTCATAAGTTCGGTGCCGATTCCCTGCGACTGATAGTCAGGCAGAACCTCAAGCATGGGTATGTACGCCGTCATCACCGCGTCAGAAAGAGCATTAATGAATCCAACTACCTGCCCCGTTTCCGAGTCTTTAGCAAGAATGACGTGGCTGCTATTCTCGAGAACCTTCAAGTGCACCGCTCGCGGCGGCACCTTCACCCAACCCACAAAGAAACCTGATAATTGGTCTTCGGTAATGCCGGAAAGAGATTCAGTGTAGACAATCATGTATAGATCATACCAAACGCAATACTTCGCTCTCGAAAGCGTTTACGGATTAATTTCAGCGAGGACTTCTTCGCGCACCTCCATCCATAGCTTGCCCAGATGATTCGCACCATCCTTGTTAGGGCCCCATCCCCAGAAATCGTCTCTCCACGAATCCTCCACAAGCTCTTTCGTTCCGGTCTCGATTAGTTTTTTCTTTACATAGGGATGCTGAGCAACTTTTGCTCGCAGAATTTCCTTCATAATGCCCAACTTCACCGCGGCCCAATCTTTTCTCCGCTGCGCCATATGCGCGTTAGCGAACTTCTGGGAGTCGTGTGCTGAGCGCGCACTCCTTACCCCTTCCTTTAGTTGCTCGTCTTCAAACTTTTCGGAATGGTACGCGTGTTCGGAGGTCGGGTAGAGCGCGCCTTTCCACTCCAGCATGAATGAGGAGTAATTCGAAAATACGTAGAACTCGTGTTCGTAGAAAAAGACCTGCGTTTCCGTATCTTGTCCGTGCATAGACACACCATATCACGAAGAAATCGCGACCGGCCGCATATTCGTGACATAACCATAACCTGGGCATCCATGCGAACGGATACCCGCCCGCAGGGACGAACTTTCGTGCCGAGTGCCGACGTAGACACTCATTTATCTTTCCTTGTTGCCCGCAACTGTTCCTGCCGCTCTTCGTCGATTTGTCGTAGCTTTTTTTCGTACTCCGCAAAAGGACCGAGGCCCGCCGCGGCCCGGCGTTCGTCTAGCGTATCCTGGTCTTCTATCGGCCGCGGCCCGAAAGCGCCCTGCTTATTGTTATAGAACTGCGTGCCGTAGAGGGTCGGCCTTCCGGTATTTACTCGCACCCGATCCTCAAGATACGCAATATGTCTCTTTTGCACTTCGCCCGGAGGCAGGCTTCTCATGAGCGCTAAGCATTCCTGCTGGAAAGCCGGGTCGCGATCCGCATGTTGCACTAGCAGCCAAGCGGCGCTCGCGGCGCGATCCCCCACTTTGGAAATAGCTGGCCATCCCATGTTCGCAACAACTTCTTTCATCCGAGCTATATTTCTTGCATCCACTTCACTGTCCCAGGTCGCGGAGTTTCTCATCGCTTGATCCGCATCGGACATGCGAATGAGCTCTCGAGCTACTCCTTCTATCCCGGATTCTTTGTTCCCTGGAAAAGATTCCTTCATGGATAAATTATAACAACCGGTACGCGGCTTGTTTCTCCTAGTAACTAGCTTAGGCCGAGATTGTGGCGCACTGTATAAACCAATGCGTGCGGTATTTCGTAAAAAACTCGGACCATGGTTGGGAATCGCCTCGCTTAGCCAGAAAGCCAGATGCGATTTCCTCTCCTAGAGACCGGTCAACGCAAACGCCGCCACGCCAAGGAGCCCAGAAGGACTCAGTGGCGCAGCGGCGTAGTTGTACAAGTACGTCGGGTTTGGCGTTTAATCTTTTTAAATACGAGAATGCTCTAACTTTTCTCTTCAGAATTTACCCACGGTGTCAGCAATATCCTGACGCAGACGGAGAGATCATCGCCACGGCTGACGAGAAAGTCGCGGACAGCCGTGGATATGAGGTCCGTGCGAACCCTTAGGCTTGCCTTCCTGTCCGGACATTCGTCCGCCCATACTTCGACTTCGAGATCCGTCCCACTCACGACGTCCGGGCCGAGTGCCTGCGCCCGGACCTCGACTTCGACTTCGGTGAGATAGGACTGCACATCCTCGGCGACGTGCAGTGCGTCAACGACAAAGGCCGGAAGTGTGCGAGCAAGTCTGCCGAGCGTTTCCCCGGATAGCCCAGTCTTGTGGTAGACAACGACGAGCGGCATGGCCGCCTCCTCTATTTATTGGATGTTCAGCGGTGGATTTCATCTTCACGCACTATGCCACAGTACTGATTCATGCACAACCCAGACAGACCACGGTACACCTGACCGCCGACATCAACATAGGGAGCGCGAAGAAAAGGGGTCAGGAGCCTTTTTTTGGTCTGCCCCTTGGCCGCATCGCCGACTGCAATTTAAATTTGTGAGCGGTCCGCTCCACCCACCTATCTTCCCCGAATGAGTTCCCGCGCACGGTGGCCTTTCGTATCGCTTCTTCTTCCGCGCTGGTCTGCGCTTTATTCAACAAGCTGAGGTACTGTGCGGGTCGCGACACAGGCCAAGGCGAAAGGAGTTTCTTTTGCGCTTCAGTTCCCCTCTCCCGTCTCCATGCACTCGACCATCGCCAACCCTCGGCTTTTATCACTATATTAGCGCGCCTTGCATTTCGTTCCACATAGCACACGAACACAATGAAATGATGGTCATCCTGACAAAGGAATGATTTATATCGTCCCTGATACAAGTGTCCCTCTCCTGTCGTTCCCTTTCCAGCATGCTATCGCTGGGCGTGCGTCATCGATACTCAGCCAATGAATTTTTGAAGATCACCGTCGTGCTTTGGATACAGTACGAGATGCCAGTGATTTGGCATGATGTAATACGCAAGGATACGCATATCCACCCGTTCCGACGCTTCTGCTAAAACCGCTTCAAACAATTTGTAGTCTGCATCAGTATCAAATATCTGCACGCGCGCATTCGCTCTATTTATGATGTGATATATATGACCTCCGACATATCTGTGCGTTCAGATCTGGGCATTAGTATATCGTAGCAAGTAAAAGGCTCCTGACCCCTTTTCTTCTCCAGTTCTGGATATCGCCAAGGATATCGAAGATCGGTACGACATCACGTTTGAAAAGATCGGCACCGATGGTGACCACATACACCTGCTCTGCTCTTTCCACCCAAAGTACTCTGGCTCTCAA
>JAJZPB010000030.1 GCA_021811365.1 bacterium | reverse complement strand
ACAAAAACGTTGACTTGCCAGAGCCCGACACTCCGGTTATACAGACCAGCTTACCGAGAGGCAGGTCGACGTTTTGATTAACCAGGTTATGAAGCGTAGCACCACGAACGCGAATCCAGCCCTTTTCGGCAGTGCGGCGCTCTTCTGGAACCTCGATTACTTTTTCCCCGCGCAGGTACGATAGCGTGACCGAGCCAGACTCGTTTTTTTTTGCTGTTAAAAGATCATCGAGCCATCCATGAGCGACTACGTTTCCGCCATGTACGCCGGCACCAGGCCCAATATCAACAATATAATCCGCAGCATAAATAGTATCTTCATCGTGTTCGACGACGATGATAGTATTTCCGAGTTCTTTGAGTGTTAGCAGTGTCTGAATCAACCGCTGGTTGTCGCGCTGGTGCAGGCCAATCGTCGGCTCGTCAAGCACGTAGAGCGCGCCTGTGAGTCCGCTGCCAAGCTGAGAGGCAAGACGAATGCGCTGCGCTTCCCCGCCGGACAGCGTTGCGGCGCTGCGGTCGAGCGTAAGGTAGTCCAGACCCACATTGAGCATAAACGTAAGGCGACTGCTTATTTCTCTGAGTACCGGGCCAGCGATATCACGCCGCATTTCAGAAAGCTCGAGCGTGTCAACGAATTTTTTCGCATCGGCTATCGACATGCTCACAAAGTCGACGATATTCTTACCCAACCCTTTCTCGTTGCCGCTTTTCATATATACGCGCAGCGCCTCTGGGCGTAGCCGCTTCCCTTCACAGACCGGGCACGGTTGGTCAGAAAAAAGCGACTCGGTGCCAAGACCGTTACAGGAAGTGCAAGCGCCGTAGGGCGAGTTGAAGGAGAACAGCCGCGGCTCTACCTCAGGGAACGAAGCACCGTCCTCAGGGCAGACAAATTTAGAAGAGAGCGTCTCTATCGTACCGTCTACATGCTGTATCTTTACAAGGCCGTTAGCTTCCTTAAGCGCGAGTTCAAGCGCCTCCGAAAGACGCTCGCGCGCCGCTGAGGGAGAGCGCTCAAATTCTGAAGTGTAAATCTGGTCAACCAGTGCATCGATATCGTGGCGCTTGTTGCGATCCAACGTTATCTTTTCACGAAGTGGGTGTCGCACTCCATCAATACGTACCGTTTCAAATCCTTTTCCTAGCAAATCGTATAGCAGCTGATAGTACTCTCCCTTGCGCCCCACAATGACGGGCGCGTAAATTATTACCGCGCTTTTGTCGACCACCACGCCCTGTATGGTTTCTGCTGCTGAGTCGCTCCTGCGCTTTTCAATATTTGCCATCACCATCTTTATCATTTCCTCTTTTGAGACGCGAATGATCGGTACGTCGTGGTTTACGCAGTACGGCTGCCCGGTACGCGCATAGAGCACGCGCAGGTAGTCGTAGATTTCGGTTACGGTAGCTACCGTCGAGCGCGGGTTATTTGAACGGCTCTTTTGGTCGATGGAAATAGCGGGCGAAAGTCCTTGAATCTCGTCGACATCTGGCTTACTCATTTGATTAAGAAATTGGCGCGAGTATGCCGAAAGACTTTCAACGTAGCGCCGCTGTCCTTCCGCAAAAATCGTGTCGAACGCAAGCGATGACTTACCAGACCCCGAAAGACCGGTTAGGACCGTCATCGCTCCGCGCGGCATGGCTACAGAAATATTTTTTAGGTTATGAGTTCGAGCGCCTCGTATGGAAATCCAATCACTCCCGTGGCGGTGGCCATGGGTGGGTAGTTCGTGGGTTCCTGTAGTCTTCTTTTTTGCGGTCATTACCGAAAGCCTGCCCGTGACGGGGCAGGTTCGAGGGCACTATAGCACATCGCTGCTTGAATAATAATGCAACGCCCGCAGTCCCCGAACCGCGAATAATTTCTCTTCTCGCGTCTATCGCTCGCTGCTCTAACCGCGCTCTGGTAGCGCCTGCGCTAGCTCGTCAGAGTAATCTGAACGCCTCGGGTCCCCGAGCACGTATGCGCGGGGACCTCGGGCACCTGTCCGCTTTACCTAAGCAGCTTACGTTTGCGCACCGGCTTTTTTGGTGTCGTGCCCTCCAATTTGTATATCTCGTCGCGAATGAGTGCTGCCGTCTCGAAATCGAGCCGTTCCACCGCTTCAGCCATTTCCTGACGCTTCGCATCGATAAATGCTTTAGGATCGTCCTTGTATGCAAGCGTGTCGAGCGCCAACAGGCCGTCTACGGTTTTCTGATGTTCGCTGCGCATGCTTTGTGCAATGTCGCGTATTTCTTTTTTTATCGTTACTGGCGTAATGCCATGCTCGGTGTTGTACGCGAGCTGTCTTTCGCGTCGACGATTCGTCTCACCTATGGCCCTGTCGAGCGACCCAGTCATGATGTCGGCATAGAGAATCACTCTCCCGAGCACGTTACGTGCAGCGCGACCAATTGTTTGGATCAAACTTGTCTCGCTACGGAGAAACCCTTCTTTATCTGCGTCGAGTATCCCTACAAGTTCTACCTCAGGTAAATCAAGCCCCTCGCGCAGTAGGTTTACGCCCACTAGAATGTCAAAGATTCCGCGGCGGAATTTTGTAAGGATATCGATGCGGTCGATTGTTTTAATGTCGGAGTGCAGGTACTCGGCCTTAAGCTTGCGCTCGCGCAAGAACGCGGCCAGGTCCTCAGCCATTTGCTTGGTAAGCGTAGTTGCGAGCACTCGTCCGCCGTTTTTTATTACCGCTTCCGCTTCATCGATAAAATCCGACACTTGACCTTTGTACTCACCGTGCTCAACGACGCCACGAACCACGAGTTCCGGGTCCAGCAAGCCCGTCGGTCTGATGATTTGCTCCACCACCTGCTCGGAGTGGTCGCGTTCGTACTGCCCGGGAGTGGCGCTCGTATACACGCAAGGACCGACGCGCGTTTCGAACTCTGCAAACGTAAGTGGGCGGTTGTCGCGCGCGCTGGGCAGACGGAATCCGTGCTCCACAAGCACGTCTTTGCGCGACCGATCACCCGCAAACATACCGCCAATTTGTGGAATCGTCACATGCGACTCGTCGATGACCGTTAGGAAATCCGGAGACCCGTCTTGCTTATGCGGAAAGTACGAAAGCAGCGTATGCGGTGGTTCTCCCGGCTGCCGTCCATCGAAGTGCCGAGAATAATTTTCTATCCCATTGGTATAGCCAAGCTCGCGAATGAGCGCAATATCGTGGAGCGTGCGACGTTTCAGGCGTTCCGCTTCGAGCGGTTTTTCTTCGCGTTTAAACTTAGCGAGCTGGCTATCCAGTTCCTCTTTAATATCGACGAGCGCCCGCTCTCGTTCCGCTTCGCTCGTAACGAAGTGCTTGGCTGGAAAGACAAATAGAGTGTTCGGCGACGCAAGAAGCGCCCGTGATATCGGATCGAGTTGGTCAATGTGCGAGACTTCTGCACCCGCAAAGACGACGCGGTACAAAGCGCGCTCATTTACCGGCATGAACTCAAGCGCGTTCCCTACCGCTCGCAGCTGGCCTGGTTCAAGGTCGGCATTCGTTCGTTCGAAATATATACCAATAAGCTTGCGAATAAGTGACGCGCGGTCGCTTTCCTCCCCAACAGAAACTTTGATATGGACCTTCTCGTATTCTGCAGGCGAACCGAGTCCGTAAATTGCCGAGACGGAGGCGACGATTATGACGTCGCGACGCGTAAGCAACGCTTGGGTCGCTGCGTGTCGCAGGCGATCTATTTCTGCGTTTACCATCGCCTCTTTCTCGATGTAGGTATCCGAGTGGGCGATATATGCCTCTGGTTGGTAGTAATCGTAGTACGAAACAAAATAGTGCACAGCATTTGTCGGAAAAAACTCGCGGTACTCTTGTGCAAGCTGCGCTGCAAGGGTTTTGTTGTGCGCAAGCACGAGAGTTGGTTTGTCGTAGTTAGCTATGACATTAGCCATGGTGAACGTTTTCCCTGAACCGGTCACCCCGAGGAGCGTTTGGTCGCGCATACCCTCCGTAAGCCCCTTTGTGAGGTTCTTGATGGCTACCGGCTGGTCGCCCGCGGGTGGGTATGGGGTGTGGAGTGTAAACACTTTCGCCATTTGGCCAGTGTACCTAAGGAACGACTTCAGCGCACGCATACCTACTTGTAATAGTCCCGTACGAAAGTCTCCCGATAGGTATCGAATTGGCCATCATAAATAGCTACGCGAGCGCCTGCCACGAGCTGCAAAATAAAGCCTAGGTTGTGTATTGAGCAGAGTACAGAGCCGAGCATTTCCCCGTTCCGGAGCAGATGCGAGACGTAGGCTCGGGTAAAGCCCTCTGTCCCAGGAACAAGCGTTTCAGGATCGAACGGCATAAAATCGTATTTGTATTTGTCGTTAGCAAGCGAGATCGGTCCGCGCCTTGTGTAGATGGTGCCGTGTCGTCCCAACCGCGTCGGTGCAACGCAGTCAAACACATCGACCCCGTGCGCAATACTAAGCAGTACGTCTCCTGGTTCGCCCACCCCGAGTCCGTGTACCGGCAGCTCCGGCGGGATTTCTCTCAGCATAGCGAGCGCAGACTCAAGGGAATTCTCTCCATACTTCTTGCTAAAGGATCCGCCTAATCCAAATCCATCGAAGCCCATTTCTCCGATTGTTTTCGCACTTTCTCGGCGCAATTCGTCAAACTGACCACCCTGAGCGATGCCGAAAATCATTTGCGTGCGAGATGCTTCAATGTTTTGGCGATGCGCCTTGAGCGACCGTTCTGCCCATCGGTGCGTCCGGTACATCGCCTCACGCTGGTACTCAAAGGGCTCTGTAGGCGCGGTACACTCATCAAAAGCAAAGAAGATATCTGCTGCAAGGGCGTGCTGAATCTCCACAGAACGCTCAGGCGTAAATCGATGAAGAGAACCGTCGATATGCGAGGTGAAAGTAACGCCTTCGTCGTCTATGATTGCAAGCTGTCCGTGCTGGGTAGCCAATTCCTCGTCATAAACCGCAGGCGCAGCTTTCGGCGCGGCGGTTTCCTTTCCAAAAGATTCTCGGGTCGGCTCTACCTCAACTAGACCGTTTTGATCAGAAAACTCCTGCGACTCCGAAACGAATTTCGAGAGTTTCTTACCAAAAGCGGCACCAAGCGAAAAC
>JAJZPB010000002.1 GCA_021811365.1 bacterium | reverse complement strand
CAGTCGGTCGATAAGGGTGGCGAGTGGTAAAACGGTTTCCTGCTGGGTGCGCAGGTCGCGAAGAATCGCGCAGCGTTCGAGGGCTTCTTTACGGCCCATGACGAGCATGTAGGGGCAGGCGTGGCGCTCGGCAATGCTCAACTGCTCGGTCAGGCTCTCGACGCCGATGTTTTGGTGGAGCGGTAGCCGCGCTTTGCGAAAGTGCTCGGCGAGTTCGATGGAAAGGCGCTTTGCCTCGTCGCCAATATGTACAAACGCGAACCGCAGGTGCGCTGCGCGCTTGGTTGCGGAAACCGCGCTCGCGGCGCCCGCGCTATTGATATGCAGAACCGCACCCACGGCAGGCATCGGCGAGCCCATGAGGTGCTTAGCAAGATCTCCGTAACGCGAACCCCAGGCGACGCGCTTATCGCGCACGGTTATTTCAAAACAAATCTCACTCCACGCGCTGCCCATGCTGACTAGGTCGCGCGCAAGTTCGTAGGGCGTTTGGGTCATCTCAAGATACTCAAGCAGTTCTTCAAAGCGCTTGCGGCTCGCGTCAGAGAGGTGTTCGGTCGGCACGGGGAGGTCGTCGGCGTAGGCGCGGCTGACAGCCATTTTCGCTGCTTCTACGGCATCGCGTTTTGCGCACTCAGTGCATTCGCCCGGGAGAGTGTCGGCATGCTTGCGAAAATAACTGCCAAGCTCGCGGGTGTACCGCGCGCGGGTCTCCTTGTCGCCCATTGAGTTGATGCGCACGACCGGTTCTTCGCCGAAAAGCTCGCGCACAAGCACAAGCATGGCGCGGATAATGAGCGTGTCAGAAAGTGGTCGGTCCGTGCCGATTGCATGGAACTGCACGATTGCTTTGCGCGGCGCCGGACGCCCGGGCGCGATATTGCTGTGCCATACGAACATCGGCCGCCGCGCATTCGGTTCCGAGTCGGTTCTTTGCAGTTGTTTTACGAAACTTGCGACCGTCTGCGCGACAGGGTCGAGCGTAAGACCGGCGAGCGCGTTAGGCTCAGTCGGCTTCATTGTCCCTCGGCTTTTGTGCGTAAGCGCGGTAAGCGGCGTAAACCCGTAGTATTGGCCGACCATAGTCGCCTGGTTCAGGATTTCATCGGCAGGAACGGTGTCGCGCATCATAGCGACGCAGTGCTGGTGCCTGCGCTGGTAGAGGCGGTCGATGAGCGGTATACCGCCTTTCCGGGGAAGAGGGTCGCCTCAGGTAGCGGCAAGAGACGGGCATCGACGCGCCCTATGATGTTTGCACGCGGCACCGGGCCCCACACGCGGCTGTCGGAGCTATTGGGGCGGTTGTCACCCATGACGAAATACTGCTTTGGGCCGAGCGTGGTGCTGTTGGTGTAGGTAGTGTCTTCGTTTACGACATACGGCTCGTTAAGCGTGAGCTTCGAACCGTTGGTTTTGGTAATCGTGACCACACCATGGCTGATCGATACGGTTTCTCCTGGCAGCCCGATAATGCGCTTTATGTAAAAAATGGACGGATCATCCGGATAGCGAAACACAATGACATCGCCGCGCTGAGGTTTTTCGAAGTCGTAGACAATCTCATCGACGATGAGGTAATCCATGTTGTGGAAGGTGGGGTACATAGACTCGCCGTCGACCACGAACGGCGATATGACGAACAAGCGAATGGGGACGACGACAACAACTATGAGCAGGGCGAGGACGAAAAGATCTTTCAGCAACCCTTTACCCGTGTCGCGCATGCGCACATTGTACGCGACACGGTGCGGCGCGCAAGAGTGCACGCGCGTGCTACCATGTCCGCCAATGCCGCTCGTGCTAGTGGGCCTGGGGAATCCAGGAAGAGAATACGAAAAGACCCGACACAATGCCGGGCGCATGGCGCTCGAGCTGTTGGCGAAGCAGGAAACGCTCGGCGACTTTGTCGTAAACAAAAAAGCGAACGCCCGTGTGACAACGGGCGTTGTCGGCGGCGAGAACGTGACGCTCGTGTTGCCGGAAACCTTTATGAATGCTTCTGGGAAAGCGGTTTCCGCGTTTGTAAAAACGCCCAGGGCAGCAAAAACCATGCTCGTCGTGCACGACGACCTCGACTTACCGCTTGGAACTATCAAAATGGTTTTCGCGCGCGGAAGCGGCGGGCACAAGGGCGTGGAGAGCGTCATGCGTGCACTCAAGACGAAGGAATTTGCGCGCATCCGCATCGGAGTGGCGCCTTCCGGAAAGAAGAACCCGGCAAAGAAGCTCAAGGACGAAGAGAAAGTGATTAAGCATGTTATCGGCAAGTTCAAACCGGCTGAAGATGCGGCTCTCAAGAAGTCGCTCAAAAAAGCAGTTGAGGCTATGCGCATATTTGCCGAGAGCGGGATAGAAGCCGCGACGATGTTCGCGAATACGAAGTAGCGAGGCGCGGCGTCGGATTCGCTTGCGTGAGCGAGCTCCGCTGCGCATTCGTGAGAATCATAGTCGCTGCGTTTTATGCAAAATGCAGAACTCGCTGCCTCAAACCGCTGCATTTTTGCGACGCAGCTTCTTGATTCTCGGCATGCTCTCGCGAAGCTCATGCAGGCGAATCCTGCGCCGCGGTGAGGATAGTGATGTCGTCTGCGGAACTCGCGTTCTGGAAAACGGGTGCGTGCACGTGCAGTGATACACTTTCACAATGAAAAAAGACTTACCAAAGTATGCGTCGCGAACGCGGTTCGGAGAGATCGTGTGCGAATACATGAAACCGCCGCGCGCATCGCGCAAGGTGCTCATTCTCTGTGGCGGCATGCCGGGGTACCCCGGACGGACGGCCGGGAAGGTGCTGCATGCATTTGCCGAACGAGGGTACTGGGTCTTTTCGTTGCGGTACCGCGGAAGCTGGGAAAGCGGCGGATCTTTTTTGGACAAGTCACCGCACGAGGACGTGCTTGCGGTCGTTGCCGGAATTGAAAAAGGGTTTACCGATGCGTGGAGCGGGAAGGTAATGAACATTAGGCAGCCGCAGGTGAATGTTCTCGGCGTCTCGTTTGGCGGCCCCGCCGCAATTCTCGCTTCGCGCGACGAGCGCGTTAGAAAAGCTATAGCGCTTTCGCCGGTAATCGACTGGACGCGTCAGGAGGGAACGACCGAGCCGCTCGAATTCATGGCGCGCTTTGTGCACGACGCGTTTGGCGAAGCGTATCGAGCTGATAAAACGGTTTGGATGAAGCTCGCGAGCGGTTCTTTCTATAACCCAATTCGGCACGTCAAAAGTATGTCCGGCAAGAAACTTCTGATTGTTCACGCACAAGATGACGAAGTCGTCCCGTTCGCGCCCGCAAAAGCGTTTGCCGCCACTACGGGAGCCTACTTTGTCGCGCTGCACCGTGGCGGGCATTTGGGTTCGCTTGCCGTACTTAAACCGCACCTCCGGCGGCGCATCGAGGCGTTCATGGCGCGGTGACGTAAAGGCTACGGCGCGTTGAAACCGCAACTGCGATGTAGCCATGAGCTGCATCGCAGTTGCGGTACGCGCGTCTCGTGCTTGGTATACGCGGAGTTTATTTCTTTCCTGCGAAGGAGAGCGTCATACGCTGGTCCTTGGGTTCGAAGAGCGTAATCGTAAAGGGATATATCTTGCCGAGTTCGAGCGTTTGACGCAATTCCTGCGGCGACGCGAACTCGCTCACGTGCACGAGGCCCGCGATGCCTTCTTCAATCGAGGCGAGCGCGCCGTGCTTGTTGTACTTGATAATGACACCGGGTACTTCCATACCCTTTTTGAAACGCTCGCCAGCCGTGTGCCAGGGGTTTTCCTTGAGCGCTTTGATTGAAAGCGACACTTTGCCGTCTTTAATCTCGATAACCTTTACGCGTACGCGGTCGCCCACCGCGAAGAGCACGCGCGGGTCTTCTACGAGACCCCAGTCGAGCTCGCTGATGTGGACAAGGCCTTCGAGGCCCTGTTCAAGCTTCACAAAGACGCCAAAGTCGACGACGCCGGTCACTTCGCCATCAATGGTATCGCCGACCTGGTACTTGTCCGTGAGCGAAGTTTTTTCCTCGACCTCATCACTCGTACGTTCAGAGAAGATAAGTTTTCCTTCTTTTGCATCCGCGGTGATTATGCGCACCGAAAGCGGTTTCCCGACCAGCTTTGCAAGCTCTTCAAGAATCTTGTCCTTATCGCCCTCCGGCACGCGCGGGTAATGTTCCTTCGATAGCTGGGAAGCAGGAAGAAAACCCTGAATGCCCTGCCAGGAGAGAATAAGACCGCCCTTGTTTGCATCGTCAACCGTAAGCGTGTAGACGCTTTCAGCGGCGATAGCCTGTTCGGCTTCGCCCCAAATAGCCGCTTGGCGCGCTTCCTTGAGCGAGAGTTCAATATAGCCTTCGCGGCCAGACGGGTCGACGACCTTTGCGCTAATAGCATCGCCGATATTGGTTTTGCGTAGTACGTCGGCGGCGTTCAGATACTCGCGGCCGTAGATAAGACCCGTACCGAAGGGCGGGAGGTCGATATAGACGCGACCGCGGGAAATCGCTATTACGACGCCCTCAACGAGATCGCCTGCACCTGGCGGCGTTGCAATGTCTCCGATAAGAGCTGCCATTGGGTGGCCGGGCTCGAGCTGGATGGTTGCCACCGGAGCAGCAACCTTCTTTTCTTCATTCATTTATAAATCGGACAAAGATTCAGCGGGGTACTGGTTCCGCCACGCGGAAGCCAGGGTTAACACCCGCCTACTGTGCCCGTAACGTTCGTACTATACCAAAGACGGTGAAAAAATGAAGCGCCGCCGGCTTTGCCGGCGGCTAAAGGCTGCGCAAGACGCAACCTAGTTTTCTGCTCCTTGTTTTTGGGTGCGCCAGTATGCGTATACGCTGCACGCGGTTTTTAACAAAAGCACGCATGCGCTTACCAGAACCAGCGTTGTCATCACATCCATCCAGACATGCAGCAAGCTGGTTAGTAGCGGGCCGAGGCGCAGGTAGACGCATGATTGGATCAGTGACGAGACAGCACACACGGGGGCATAGCGACGCAGGTAAGGAACGCGCACCTCACCGGCGCTTATGAGTGCCGCTACGCCTGGTCCGTAGAAAACCTTCGCTACCAGTAGGGTGACAATCGGACGTCTGCTCAGTTGGTCCTGGGCAACGATTCGCCACTTTCTAGCAAAGGATATGCGTGTGCCGAATGCATATCCAATCCAGTAGTAGAAGCGGTCGTTCAGCGCGTCTCCAGCCGTGACCGCAATCACCATTGGAAGAAACCCGAGGTGACTTGCCACCATGAGGCGGCCGCACAAGGTCATGAGGAGTGGTCCGGCGAATGCGGCGTTGAGCGACACGACGGCGAAGTACGCCAGTACTCCATGTGAAGCCAAGAATGGCGTTAAGGACCCGAACACGTACGCGCCGGGCCGTGAAGCAAAACTAAGCGCAGCCGTGGCGATGCGTTCGAGCACGACAACCTCCCAAATCTGGAGTTGGGGTGAGGATCAGTCTATCCGGAAGCTACTACGCGCGTGCCGTGTTGTCGATTCATGGACGGTAGTGAAAAGAGCTGGTCTCGCCGTATGAGAAGGGCGAGACCATGAGTTACGAGGAGGAAGACTCGCGCGCCCGACGAAGTCGGAGCAGGAGAGACTGGATTCGGCTCCTATTCGTATAGCCGAACAGACTGAGTGGCACCGCTACCGCCGCTACGGAAATAGCGATGTGTAAGTACGGCATCGAATGCAACAGATCTGAGCTATAGAACACAAAAGGCCCAAAGTACACCAGGACCCAGACGATAGTCATGGGCGCGCCGATGAGAAAAAACCGCGGGTAAGGGTACCGTAGCGCCCCGAGTGAGGAGATGCACGGCCCCGCCGTTATGGTTCCGAGCGGAGATTTGATGAGTAGAATGAACGACAAATCATTGGTTGCTAACTCACCCTGCACACGCCCGTATACGGCGGCGACCCGGTCTCGCCGCTCCGGCGAGAGGCGCGGCGCGATTCTTTTTACCAGCGGTTGCAGGCTGAGTAGTCGACCAAACCAGAACCACAGCGCATCATTCGCACAGTCGCCGGCGATAGCGACAGTGAGCACGAGAACGCCGTTCAGGTGGTGTGTCGCGATGTACGCATCCCACAAAGCGGCGTTTGCGAGTCCAGACGTCAAACAACTCGACAAGAAAAGAGAGGCGAGGAGAGGTGCTTGTGACACGGCACACCTCCTTTCAGGTTCCGGTGTAGGTAACCGGTAAGGGGTTGACAAAGATCCTTCCGTACTACGGTACCACCTGCAGAGATGCGTGTCGATTTCAGCGGGCTGATTAGAGAGTGCATTTGTTTCCTGTCAACGGGTATGGTGCATACCCGTGACCGGAGGGCGACTAGTTTCAGCCCTGAAAATCTGGTAAAATGAAGCTGCATGGTTATTACCCATCACGGCGGGCAGTGTTTTAAGGTGACGTTTGGCGACTTTACGCTTGTATTCGACCCTATTGCCAAAAATGCGACGCTCCCGAGCGTGCGGTTCGGCGCCGATCTTGCGCTCGTCTCGCGCAACCACCCCGACATGAATGGAGTCGAGGAGGTGTCCTACGGCGGCAAAGAACCATTTGCGATTCTTGGTCCAGGCGAATATGAACATTCGGGCGTTACGGTGCAGGGTTTTCTTTCAAGTAGTCGGTACGGTTTGGAGAAAGGAAAGGAGCAGGCGGTGAACACTATGTATGCGATCGAACTCGAGGATATGACGCTTGTGCACCTGGGCGCGCTGGTTGATGAGGAGCTCTCGAAGGAGGCGCGCGAAGGTCTTGACGAGGTCGACGTGCTTTTCGTACCAATCGGCGGCGACGGCGTGCTTTCGGCCGCAAAGGCGCACGAGCTCGCGGTCGCGCTCGAGCCGAAAATTATCGTGCCGATGCATTGGAGTGGTATGGGCGAACCAAACGCGCTGGACGCGTTTCTTAAGGAAACGGGCGGCGGTGAAAAGGTCGACAAGCTCACGCTTAAAAAGAAGGATCTCATCGGGCAGGATGGGAGTATACTGGTTATAACGGCATAGCTATGAGAAGCGCTCGACACCACATTGAAAGAATACGAGCTCAGCCGCACCATGTACGCAAGCGCGTGACGTTTGCTATCGCCGGGACGGTTGCTGGCGTTATTGGTGTCGGATGGTTTGGCGGTTCCTTTGTCGCGGGAGCGTTCACCCTGCACCCGACTTCGTTCGCGCAGGCGGTGAATTCACAGCAGCCTGCTTTTGCGACCACGACTGCCAGTTCTACAAATCTCGCCGGAGCCGCTGCGGCCCTCGAGCAGCAACAGAGCGAACCAGCGCATATCGTGATCGTCAACGCGCCGCCAGCTACGACGACGGCGTCGGCGGCAAACCAAACGACCATCCCATTCTAGTTTTTAATACGCGATTTTTTCATCATGGCTCGAAGCAGGAAAGACGATCAAAACGGCGACACGCCGCCGGTGGAGCACCAGAACGTAATTGACCAGCCGATTGTCGCAGAGATGCGGCAGTCGTATGTAGATTACGCGATGAGCGTGATTACGCAGCGCGCGCTCCCGGACGTGCGCGATGGATTGAAGCCAGTGCATCGCCGCATTCTTTACGCCATGAAAGATATCGGGCTTACGCCGTCGGCGAAATTCCGCAAGTCGGCTGCCGTGGTCGGCGACGTGCTTGCGAAGTACCATCCCCACGGCGACTCCGCGGTATACGACGCGATGGCAAAACTTGCGCAGGACTTCGCGACGCGCTATCCACTCGTGCTCGGCCAAGGCAACTTTGGCTCAATCGACGGCGACTCGCCGGCGGCAATGCGCTATACCGAGGCGAAAATGTCTCGCGTTGCCGAAGCGCTTCTGACTGACCTCGACAAGGAAACGGTCGAGTGGATGCCCAACTACGATGCAACGAGGAACGAGCCGATTGTGCTACCTTCCGCGTTGCCAAACCTCCTTTTGAACGGCACGCTCGGTATCGCGGTTGGTATGGCGACGAACGTCCCGCCGCACAATTTGCGGGAGGTCGTCGATGCGACCATCTACCTCATCGATAACCCCGAAGCGACGACCGAGGATTTGCTTAAGATTGTGAAAGGGCCGGACTTTCCTCTCGGCGGGATTGCCTTCAACCATGCGGACATTGTGCACGCGTACAGCACGGGTAAGGGGCCGGTGGTGGTGCGCGGTGAAGCGGAAATTATCGATGACGGCAAACGCGATACGCGCATTGTGATTACGAGCATTCCGTACCGCGTCAATAAGGCGGAACTCATTATCCGTATTGCGGACCTCGTACAGGATAAGAAGCTCGAAGGCATTCGCGATATTCGCGATGAGTCAACTGATGACATTCGCGTTGTCGTCGAGCTTAAGGGAACCGCCCACCCGCAAGCCGTACTGAATGCCATCTACAAGCACACCGAGCTCGAGAGCACCTTTCACTACAACATGCTTGCGCTTGTCGATGGCGTGCCCGAAATGCTCTCGCTCTCGGGCATGCTCGAGCAGTTCGTTGGCCACCGCCGCGAGGTAGTGCGCCGCCGCACCGAGTTTGACCTGAAGAAGGCCAAGGAGCGTGAGCACATACTGCTCGGCCTTTCTAAAGCGCTTGACCACATTGATGAAGTCATCGCTATCATCAAGAAAGCGCCCGACGTGCCGACTGCCGACCTCGAGCTCCAGAAGAAATTCACGTTCAGTCCGCGCCAAACAGCGGCGATTCTCGCGATGCGCCTGCAGACGCTCGCGGGGCTTGAACGTAAAAAGATCGAGGACGAACTACAGAGCATCCAGGAGCTCATTAAGCAGCTCGAGGACATCCTGTCGTCGCCCAAAAAAATCATGCAGGTGGTAAAGAGCGAACTCACCGAGCTGCGCGACAAGTACGGCGATGACCGGCGCACGAAAATCGTTCGCGGCGGCGTTAAAAATATTTCCGTAGAAGACCTCGTGCCTGACGAGGAGAGCATGCTCGTGCTGACGCACGGAGGCTATGTAAAGCGCACGAACCCTGCCGAGTATCGCCGCCAGAAACGCGGCGGGGTAGGAGTTGTTGATATCGCCACCAAAGAAGAGGACGTGGTGATGCACTTCCTGGTTGCCTCAGCGCACGATGGTCTGCTGTTCTTTACTACGGCCGGCAAGGTGTACCAGCTCAAGATGTACGAGATCCCGGAAGGCAAGCGCGCAACCAAAGGCAAGAGCATCATGAACTTCCTCCCACTCTCTGCAGACGAACGCGTTTCGAGCATTCTGTCGGTGCCGAAGGGTGCTGCGCTCGACGCTTCGAGCGTGATGCTTGTCACCAAAGAGGGTGTGGTCAAACGCGTTGCAGCCAAGAGCTTCGCCGATGTGCGCAAGAGCGGTATTATCGCGGTGAACCTTAAAAATGGCGACGAGCTTATCTCCGCTGATCTTGCCGCTGATGGTGACACGGTTTCCATTGTGACGAGCAAGGGCCAGTCGGTGCGTTTTGATGTGGACGATGCGCGTGAGATGGGCCGTACCGCCGGAGGCGTGCGCGGCATGAGCGTGAAGAAGGGCGATTACGTCGTCGCTGCGCAAATCATCCGAGCCGAGCACAGTACGACCGCCGGACTGCTTGTGGTGATGAGCAAGGGCTATGGCAAGCATACGCCCATTACCGAGTACAAGGTACAGGGTCGTGGTGGCAGCGGCATCAAAACGGCAGAAGTTACCCCGAAAACCGGTCCGGTCATAGGCGCGCGAATCATTGCTGAAGACCCCTCAGAAGACGAGCTCGTCGTCGTTTCCAAAAAAGGGCAGGTCATTCGGACGACCGTTGCTGAAATCCCTTCGCTGTCTCGCGCGACGCAGGGCGTACGCATTATGAAAATGCGCGAAGGAGACTCCATTGCTTCCATGGCCGTGCTCTAGGGGCGGTGACTTCATTTATTTTTTGTACAGCATAAGCACCGGTAGGGTAATTGGTGAGCCGCGGTAGTATCGCAGGTATATGGCAACGGTACTCTTTGCGGCGGAGTATACTCTCTAGAGGAACCAGTGCGTATGAAAGGAACGGGCAATGGTTATGAACCTTATAGCTCCTCGCGCGGGGGGCGCGCCAATGCGACGAATGCCGTGCGTGCTGCCTTGTCTATCTTGTCCCCAACATCAAGGACGAAGCGGGCGCGTCTTTCCAAAAAGACGAATGGACCTGGTGCACCTACTGCTCTCAAGACGCGGGGTGCACGATTCATGCAGCACTCGCTAAACGCGCGCCAGACTGCGACACGTTTACCTGTCTCTGGCTTGAGGGGTACTTATCCGAACACTTTCGACCGGATACAATCGGTGTTGTGTTTGACACGATTAGCGGCCCAGGGGCAGACGGTACGCTTCTCCGGGCAACGGAAGTGTGGTCGGGCGCTTTGGATGAGTCTGAGGTGTCCTCGTACATCGAGCATGTTATCCGGTCAGGGTTGCCGGTGTACTGCGTTTCGTTTGGGAAAAGCCCCGTCGTATACCTACGCGATGGACTCGACCCGCCACCAATCGTTCGCCGCATGCAACGCCGTGGCGTTGCGCTCCTTGTTCTAGGAGTCGAGTAACATGCCGCCCGAAAGATCTTCGGGCGGCGTTTGTGTGCGATAGGGTGGCGGCTTATTTAGTTAGTTTGTATACAAACAAAACACCAGCGCCCGCTTTCGCGGGCGCTGGTGGCGAGGCCGTTAGACCTTGCTGACGTTTACGGCGTTGGGGCCTTTCGGGCTGTCTCCAACCTCAAAAGAGACCGTATCTCCCTCACGGAGCTCGTCGAACGAAATGTTCTTGAGCTCATTTCCGTGAAAGAAAAGATCCTTTCCTTCGCCGTCACGCTTGATGAAGCCAAAACCCTTATCGGTTTTCTTGGCTACGATTCCTTGTTGCATGACCGTAGAATTGATGTGACCAAAGTATCAATTCAGGTTCCGAAGAGAGAAGCTCGATCCGTCACTTCTTTTAGATCCAGCCTGGTTGATTGGGTAATAATAGCAAAGCCGAGCTACTTGTCAATAGACTGCTCAAGCGATTCGAGGTGTTCGGGTAGCCAGTCCATAATGCGTTTGCGATGCAGGTCGAGCGACCAGAGGCCGTCGCGCTTAAATTGGGAGGGGTAGTTTTCGCGATAGCAGGTAAGTAGCGCAGCGGACGCCCGTGGGAAGTGTACGGGGAGGCTCGCGTTGTAGAGCTCGAGGAATTCGGCCAGTGTGCGCTTCTGTTCGCTGTGCGCCCTGTCGTAATCAAATCCAAGCATGGCTGCATAGTACCACAATTGCGCGATTTTGCTTGGATGGTGCGTTCGGGACCCCGTAATTAATGGCGCAAAACCATGGTTATATGCGGTTCGCCATCGCCAAAATAGTCGTCGCGGACCGCTCCTTTTTGGAACCCGAGTGATTCGTATAGAGCTATCGCGCGCGTGTTTTCTGGGTGCGTGACAAGGTCGATAATCGGCACGCTTTTGAGCGACTCGAGGACCATTTCCATCGCCCGTCGACCGATGCTCTGCCTGCGGTACTCGGGGCGGACGACAAGACCGCTAACGTGCGCATGCTCGGGCGTCGCCCGCACATAGGTGATGCTGCCAATAGGCTTATCCGCGACCTTTATAAACTGCACCGTCTCCGTTTCAATGCTTTCGCGGACTTCCGACTCCTCGGTCATTGCCGAGAATGTGCGGAGACCTTCCGCAGATTTCTCAATAGCGATAAATGCAGCAACGTCCTCTGCGGTTAGCTCAGCGCGCTCAAGGGTGACCTCTAGGGCGCACTCAGGCGCGGGTGCGGACTCCATTGTTGTGAAAGGGTAGCATGCAGTCCTGTGCACAAAGGCGTTCGTGGTAGTGCTATAGGCAAGGGCGGGCGTGCTATTTTAGAAGGGAAACCATGAGCGCGTCATTTAGCGATCCGCAGCACAACGTTCTGCAGGCTGGACTGCGCGAGGGGATGCGCGTGGCGGACTTCGGCACTGGCACGGGGCAGTACGCGCGCTCAGCGCTCGGCGTGGTTGGTCCGGAGGGTCGCGTGTACGCCATAGACGTGCAAGAGGATGTACTTAAACATCTCGCGCTTGACGCGCGGGAGCACCATAGGTCCATCGAGACCATCTGGGGTGATATCGAGAAGCCCGGTGGTACGCACTTGCGCGACCGGACGGTTGATGCGGTCATACTCGCTAACACGCTGTTCCAGGTTGAGCGCCGTGCAGGACTCACTACAGAAATACTGCGTGTACTTAAACCTGGTGGGCGGCTTCTTGTCGTCGATTGGACGGGGAGCCATGGCGGCATGGGCCCCGCGCCGCACTATGTTGTGCACGAGCGCGATGCCGAAGCGCTTTTTACGGAAGCGGGGTTTCATAAAGAAAAGGCCTTTTCTGCAGGACCGCACCACTACGGGATAGTCTTTGTAGCGCCATGAAAGGTATTTCAACCTTTAAAATAGTGCTTTTTACTCTCTTTTCCGTAGGAGCACTCGTCGGTCTGCTTGCTTTTTCTATGTATCAAGGAAGCGGGTCCGGCTCAAAAGGCGTCGGCACGGTAGTGATATGGGGGACGCTGCCGCAGGCGGGCATGGACCAGGTGCTGTTAAGCGCAAAGCAGGGTAACTCGAGTTTCAAAAGCGTTTCGTACGTGCAGAAGGATCCGACAACGCTCTCGAACGACCTTGCTACCGCAATAGCTACCGGTGCCGCGCCTGATCTCGTGCTCGCCTCTCAGGAAGAACTGCAGGCCATAGACAAATTTGTAACCCCCATACCGCTCTCGTCTCTGCCGGTTAGTACGTTCAACAGCACGTTTGTAAGCGAGGGCAGCTTGCTCGCCGCACCGAATAATGGGGGGTACTACGGCATGCCGTTCCTACTCGACCCGCTTGTCCTCTTTTCAAACAATGCGATTCTCTCCTCTGACAATATCGCTCTGCCGCCATCAAATTGGGATGCACTCACCGGTCTCGTACCGAATGTCGCTGTGTACTCACCGACGAAGCAGATACAGCGCGCGCTCATTGCGATGGGCAGCTACAGCAATGTACAAAATGCCCGAGCGATTATTTCCGCCATCTTACTGCAAGAGGGGGTGCCGATGACTACGTACGGTGCAAACGGCGGTCTCGTTGCGGATCTTGGCGAAGCACAGGGCATAAACGGCGTGCCGACGGGGGAAGCAGCAGTGCGTTTCTACACGCAATTCGCCGACCCCTCAAAAGTCTCATACACCTGGAATCAATCGATGCCGGGCTCGCAGCAGGCGTTTCTTTCGGGAGACCTTGCGCTGTACCTTGGATTTGCTTCGGAGGCAAACTTCTTCACCTCGGCGAACCCGAATCTTGGCTTTACGGTTTCGCCGCTGCCACAGATTTCGGGCGCCGGAACGAAAGTGACCTACGGCCGTCTGTACTCATTTATGGTTCCGCGCGCTAGCCCTAACGTTGCCGGCGCATATGCGGTAGCGAGTGCGCTAACAGGCAAAGCGCTCGACCTGGCTGCTGCGAGCGCAACGGGCATGGCACCAGCGGTGCGCAGCGCGCTCAGCGGCGCGCCGCCCCAAGACCCGGTTGCTTCGATAGCATATGCCTCAGCGTTGTATGCCCAGGGCTGGCTTTCCCCAGCGCCGGCTGCTACAGATGGGGTCTTTTCGGCTATGATTAGCAATGTGCTGAGCAGCCGTACGACGCTCGCCACGGCGGTGAGTACGGCGCAGTCTTCACTCAGCGCGCTACTGCAACAATGAATCGGCTTTATTCTTTTTTCTCGCGCACAGTCTTCGGGCTTTTACCGCTGCTTATACTTGTTGCAGCCTTTGTACCGGCGCCGGCGCAGGCGTCCTGTACGCCGAATGGAAATGACTGTGGTCCCGGAATGGCGTGCGCGTATTTGGACGGAACGTACGATTGCATTGCCTCTACGGCCGGTTCTGGGACAAATGGCCAGCCCACTAATCACTCGACGGCAGGTGGGTCGAACGGAGCTCCTGTATCTTCTGGCTCAAGCGGAGGTGGCGGCGGCCAGTTTTATAATCCACTCAGCACCGGCACCTCATTAACCGCGCTGCTCGCCGGCATACTTCAGCTGGTAATTCGCATCGGCACGGTCGCTATCATTCTCATGCTCGTATACGTTGGTTTTTCGTACGTTACGGCGCGTGGTAATCCGGGGGCGATCCAGAGGGCGCATCAAGCGCTCCTGTGGACTGTGGTTGGAGGTCTCATTCTTCTTGGTTCAGCGGCGCTTGCGCAAGGTATTTGCGCAACAGTGGTCTCGCTCGGCGGCAGTTCCGGCAGCTGCCCTAGCTTGCTATGACCTTCAAAGACTTTGTTGGGTCTGGCACCTCGGGCATCATCGGGCTTATTAATACGGTAGTCATCCCCGTTATTTTTACGCTCGCGTTCGCCGCGTTTATTTGGGGCATCGTGAACGCCTTCATTATCCACGGGGCAGACGGCAGCGCACAAACAAAAGGGCGCGACATGGCGCTCTGGGGCCTCATCGGCATGGTCGCACTATTCTCAATCTGGAGCATAGTGGCCATGCTGTTATCCACCTTAGGAGTCAGCCCGGGAGGGTAGCGCCTGCTATCGTTTACGCATGCATATTTCAGTGACATTCGGCGGTTGCTCCTCGGGTATCTGCTACCTCGGAAACCTCATCATCGGCACCATTAACCACGTTCTTGTGCCGGTTATTTTCGCGATTGCCTTCATTGTCTTTCTTTGGGGCGTAGCGAACGCGTACATTATTTCTCGCGGCAACTCGGCAAAGGTAAAGCAGGGTCACGAGCTCATTCTTTGGGGACTAGTGGGTTTTTTTGTCATGCTTTCGATTTGGGGCTTGGTGAACATAGTTGCAAATAGCATTGGTATTTCGGGCGTGGGCGCACCGCCCACGCCAACCTACTTTCCGTACACTGTTGGGCAGCCAATCGGCCCGGGGTACTAGCGCACCCGTGCATGTACCTGACTTATTCCTGTACCAGCAGTAACGCCAGCGTATGATTATTTACAATATAAATCTAATGCATCGCTTATGAACGGCGGCATAAACATCACATACGTACAGAGCTACGCAGGAAGCGTCATCGGGATTATCAACTACGTCCTCATACCGGTCCTGCTTGCGATCGCGTTTTTTATGTTTTTGTTTGGGGTTATGCAGGCGTACGTGTTTTCGAAGGGGAGTGAGGCAGCCGTTACCAAAGGTCACCAGCTGGTGCTTTGGGGCGCAGTAGGCTTTACGATCGTGCTATCGGTGTGGGGGCTCGTCGCGCTCGTCGGTTCTACCTTTGGCCTCGGAGTGGGCGGAGCCGCCCCTCCGTACCCCACGCTGTAGGTTTAACGGCAGGCGTTCTTGCTATCCACACACCGCTACAGAGCCCCTCGCTTCTAATGAGTAGTGCGTATACAATATAGTCGTTATCCGCTTATATCATTTATGAAAAAAGCCCTCGTCCTTTTCTCTAGTGCTGCCGCTGTTGCGCTTTTGCCAGCGATAGCTCTTGCGGCACAGATTAACACCTTCGCCGACATCGGCACGTTCATAATCAACACAATCAACAACATCATCGTGCCGGTGTTGTTTGCCATCGCGTTCATTGTATTTCTCTATGGCGCGTTTGAAGCGTTCATTATGGGCGCAACCAGCGGCGATGCAAAGAAGAAGGGGAAGGACCTTATGATTTGGGGCCTTATCGGTTTCTTCGTGATGGTCTCGGTCTGGGGGCTGGTCAACATCCTTACGGGGACCATTTCCTTCAGTAACAACGCAGCGCCTTCAACGGGCTACCCGACGGCCGGACAGGTGCGCTAGGAGAGAGCGTGAGTTAACAACACCCTCTGTTTGCCGTAGGCAAACAGAGGGTGTTGTTTTCTGCTAGTATTAGTGAAAGCCCTATGACTGTGGTCAACTCTTTTCTCGACCAGATAATCGTGCAGATAATCAACCCGATTATTCTGCTGCTTTCTGCTGGAGCGTTTGTAGTGCTCGCGTGGGGGATATTCAAATTCATTTGGAAAGCAGACGACGATAAGGCGCGCGAAACCGGTCGCAGCGCTATTATCTGGGGTTTCGTTGGGCTCATCGTCATTTTCGGGGCGTACGGCATCATGAACATGGCACTGAGCGCATTCAATCTAGCGCCGATTACAAAAGTCACGGGGCAGTAAGGAGGACAGAAAAGAGGAACCGCGGCATCCGGGGATGGATGTCGCGGTTTATCGCGCGGAGGTGAGTGCATGCTCACCTCCGTTCGATGTAACGGTACGTAGAAAGATCGGGCGGGCACGACGAGGTCTGTATAAGTCCGTAGTAGAAGTCCATCGGACCGCCCTTGCTCCGCCAACGGAAGGTATTGGGTTCCGTTAGCAGTTTTTCCCACTGCGGCGGTGTTCTACCCGTGAAGGAGTAGCAAAACTTTGCATCAGCGGGGAAGGTCGATCCTTCTGTTGGCAGTGCCGGTGTCCAGGTGTCCGTCAGGGTGCACCTGTATACCACGCCCAGTCTGTATGGCATCCTGCAGGTGTTCGATGCGTTAGGTGGGAGCCCGAACACAGCTGGCCAGAAGAGCTGCAGGCCGGCAAGCATAAAGATAAGCACCCACAACCAGGCAAACCCTTTCCCAATCTTGTTGATGATTGGGGCCACCTTCGGGAAAGCCTGTAGGATTGCCAATGGGAATCCCACCAGAAAGATGACGGGCAGTGGATTGTGCAGGACCTCCTGCACGAGGTCGAGCGGCAGCAGCTTCGTTTTTATTTCCAGAGGCGCTGAGCCGATAAACCAGGCGCTCACCCCGAGTGCGGCGACAGCTGCCAGTCCTGCAGTGGTCCACAAGACGGCCTTGGGTGCTTTGGAGAATCCCCAGACCGCGCTTGCAACCACAAGTGAAATCGTAATCGTCCAGAGAGGGTGAAGCATCACCCACTGAAGCGGTTCCGGTTCACCTATGGCGGCTTCAGGAAGGGCGGGGAAGAGATACTTCTCAATGGCCATTACGCCCGCGAGTGCAGCCACGATGAGGAAACCCCACCCAGCAAGTTTCTTATTCCGGTTCCACCAACGTACAACAGCTCCGCCGTGGCGAGTAAGCAGGAATGTTCCGAAGAACATCCCTGCAAACAACACAGTGACGCCCATCACGACCCATTTGAACATCAGCATTTCCTTTCGTGTTTGTGTCGGACTTACGACTTGTCCTTGAGGATTTTCAGTATCGCCTCAAGTGCAGAATCGTTCGAGCTAGATCCTCCTCCAAGATTGATGTGCAAGATTGCCTTGTCGCCAGCAGCCGCGGCTACGCCTTTGTATGCCTCCGCAAGAGAAATCGATTCCGCCTGCGGGTGCTCTTTAAGGGCCTTGCCGATTTCTCGGGTGTAGGCCGCTTGGCCTGTGGCCAGGTGTTCGTCAGCCTTCTCCTGCGCTAGCGCAAAAGCGGGTGCCGCGAGCTTTTCGAGGTCTTTGCCACTGAGCAAGCTGACATCGATTATCTGCGGGAAGGCGTCCGGAGCGGTGTGGATCCCGAACGCGGATGCGCTCCCATCGAAGGTGTAGTCGCCGAACTTCGGTTTGTCCTTATCGTCTTGAGCTTCGTGAGTCTCGTATTCCTCCTTTGGTTTGCCGATGCGGGCGATGAGCTGGGAGAGCTTGCCCGCACCTTTGTCTGCGCCCTCGCCCTTCGTGGTAAGGACTTCGGAAACCGGATGCGTCCTGCCGAAAGCGGTTACTGCATCGGAAATCGATCCGAACAGGCGTGTAGGCCAGTCTCCGTCGGTCTCGAATGCCGTAAGCCAAGGGTTGTCGACTCTACCGATGAAGTTTACGACCACGCTCACGGGGATCGTGTCCTGGCAGTTTACGTTTGGCACGAAGACCGCGAATTGGAACCTGCCAACCCGGTAATGGTCCGTGTAGTCGTTTTTCTGCACAAGCTGGATGCCCAGTTCTCCTGGTTTGGGATTTTGCAGTCTGATGACCAGCGTTCGCCGCATACCATCCGTTCTGATCTTCCGGAACGGATATATTCCAACGAACACTTTTCCGGTCAGGAAGTAGACGTATCGCTTCCACAGCCACCAGAGAAGACTATGGGGGTAGTAGATACTACGGTACCACCACGTTGACCTGGTAAGTCGGGGGAACGGTATTGGGTGCGAATCGCGCTCACCGAGAGCCTTGCGCGTCTCAACGACCTTCCAGTAACCGGGGTTCCGAGGGCTAAGGTCGTTTCTTGATTCCGGCTTCTCGCCTGCAAAAAGGTGCCCCGAGTAGTCCATGAGCGCTTTTACGAACTGGCCGCCCATACTCACCACTATTTTGACGCGGCCTTGCTGCATATCCGTAAAGAAGCCGAACGTAGCAGCCGTGTACTCGAGTTTGTTCGCTTCGTCCTGGTTATCAGGACGATAACCATTCGGATTGTTGGTCAGGAAGTCCATGGCGCCCGGAATGAACGGGAGCGCAAAGAGATAGCCGAAGAAGACGGCGTAGATACTGAGTGCAACGAAGCTGACGTTGCCGAGTACGCTGGAGTAGTCGAACAAGACGTTGTAGATGGCCCGTAAGGCCAATGCGATTTCGCCAAACATGGGCCCACCTCAAGGTGCAGATCGGTCCAGAATGGACCGATTTCCGATTACACAATACGGAAATCGCCGGTAATGTCAAGTTGCCGGCTTGTGCTGGAAGTCAGGAGTTTTGTGGGCAAGCACCCACGGCGCGTGCTGCAGAAATCTTGGCTAGTAGAGTACGCACACAGTACTTTGCTAGGGGTGTTGCTTGCGCGAGTGTGCCCAAGCCCGGTCTGGAACCGCGCCAGTCACGGCACCACAAGCGTTCTCTGGCGAGTTTTAGGAAGTCGGAATAAGACTGCTCGGTCAGAGGACTGTTTGAGCGCCTAACTTCGCTGAAAATCTTTCAGCGGTATAATCGTTTTATGGAACGGAATCTATATCTGGTCGTTGGCACGCCGCTGTCGGATATCGGGAAGGGTTGGCTAGCAGGCTCTATAGCAAGCGCGCTTTCCTCGGCGCATCTCATAAAGATCGATCCGGTTCTGAATCCTGTTGATTTCGAGGTCAATGACCTTACAAAGGGGATGAGCAAGATGACCGATGCCCAGACATACGATGAACTCGGGATTGCCTTCGATGCCGAACAGCTATTTCTACAAGGAAACTTTCTACTTGATTTCTTGGAGGCGCATAAGGCACAAGAGGTGAGTACTCACACGACACCTCGTTTGACTTTTAGTGACGTAGCCCAATATCTCGCACAGAAAGTTTGTGACGTATTCGTCCAGTCAAAGAAGGCCGACTTAGTTATTGAGGTCGGAGGTACAGTCACAGATCCCGAGTTATCATATATCCCGTCGGCGATTAGACTGGTAGCTGCTCGACTGCGAGCAAATTTGAGAATTGTCGTGCTTAGTTACCTTGATTACAGCGAGGACCAAAATTTGTCCTCGCCAATCAAAACCCGCAATATAACTTACGGCATTGAGCAAACTAGACGTATATACGGAGAACCGTCTCTAGTCTTTTTCCGCCGTCGGAACTTATCGAGGGCAATTGAAAATAATATAAAGGCGATTGTGGATACGATTTCAATCCGAGGCCTCTTTCCGAAAGAACGTGTCATTTATCTTCCAAATTTTGCATCACCTACAGCAGAACGGGAGTTCATACGAAATTTCTTAGGAATTTGTAGTTAACAGTGTCAGAGCCTCTATATTGCTTCGACAAAAACCTTAACACTCGAGGTCTCTCGGCCAGTCTCCTTAATGTGTGCGCCCACCAGGGCTCGAACCTGGGACCCACTGCTTAAGAGGCAGTTGCTCTACCGACTGAGCTATAGGCGCGTACTCGGAAACTATACCAAATGCTGGTATGCTTTGGAAGTAAGCCGTTCAGAACGGATTGCGCAACTGCGCAGGTGGCGAAATGGTAGACGCACTTGGTTTAGGACCAAGCGCCGCAAGGCATGGAGGTTCGAGTCCTCTCCTGCGCACTTTGAAAGTTTTATTCGGATGCATCCACTTGAGCATATAAAGTGTAGTCGGTGCATAACGCCACCACCGGCGTACTTGCGTCGTTTTTTGTGCCGAGAGTGAGACTCGAACTCACACGAGGATTTTTAGCCCCTCTTCGGGTTTTAAGCCCGATGCGTCTACCATTCCGCCATCTCGGCATTGCACAGGAGGCCTGAGCGGGAATCGGACCCGCGCATAACGGTTTTGCAGACCGTCGTGTTACCACTTCACCACCAGGCCGTTTCTTGATGATACTATCCGCCTCCCTGTTTGGGAAAGCCGGTGACTCACAGCTCGTTTGAGAGCTCGTCGAGGCGCTGGCGGCTCTTTTCACCGCTGTCGAGTTGGAAGTCGACGCGCGGAAGCGGCGATAGACGCGAGCGTTTTTTTAGGTGGTCCGAAAACGCTTCGCGCTGACGGGAAAGAAACGTGAGAGCGCTCTGCGTCTTGTCTTCGGGGAGAACGGTAAGTAGGACCGAGACGTGGTCGCCCGAGGAGGAGACGATCGTTCGCGTCACGGTAATTAAAGAGTCGGGACCAGCTTCGCGTAAAATAAACACAGCTGCTTCTCGCGCTATGATGGCGCCCACGCGATCCATGTGAAGACTCATGATTTTGTTATTATGAACGAAACTACTTCGTCGCGCGGCTGTACGGGTTCTTTAAGCTCAAGCTCAACGCCAAACTCACCCTCCGTGCGGATTTCCTTTACATTGGCGCGCGCTTGCTGGAGGTTCCCCACGGTGCCACGCGCGATTTCTTCGCCTTGGCGCAGCACCTTTATGCGAGAACCTGTTGCGAAGGTACCAGAGTCGAGCCGCGCGCCGGCCACCTGCCGTTTTGCCGTCGAGGAAAATGCTTTGAGCACGGTAGCTCGACCAAGCTCCGTTTCGGACTCTACGATGGGCGCCCGTTCGGTAAGCAGCTCCTCGACACGCTCGCGAAGCTTATAGATGATGGTAAAAAATTCCATTGGGACTCCTTCGCGCTCCGCGATATCGCGCGCGATTGGGTCAGCGGTTACGTTGAAGCCGACGACGACGCCGCCTGCGGTGTGCGCTGCGCGTACATCATTCTCTGAAACGCTGCCAACGCCGGCAGAGATGACGCGCGCCGCGATTCGTTCATGGGAGACCTTTGCGAGCTCGTGGGCAATTGCTTCAATAGAACCGCTTACGTCTGCCTTTACAATTAGGGGGAGTTCGATAACACCTTCAACTGTGGCGGTGCGGGTCGGTGATGAAATGATAGCCGCGGCGCTCGCGTGCGCTTCGGCATCTTTCTTGCTCGCGACGACGGAGAAAAAGCTTCCGGCAGCGGGAAGTTTACTGAAGCCGTAAATGCGCGCCGGTTCTGAGGGAGCAGCGCGGTCGACGCGTTCTCCGCGAAAATCCTCTATAAAACGAATCGGTGCGTATGCATCTCCGGCGAGAACAAAGCCTTCGTGCGTAAGGGTGCCGTCTTTGACGATGAGGGTCGCCGATGCGCCCCGCCGCGCGTCTTGAGTAGCCTCAAGAACGTACCCCGTCGCGCTCGCTTTCGGGTCTGCCGTAAATTCGTTCATGTCGGCAGTAAGCAGTACGAGGTCAAGCAACTCCGGTATGCCCTCCCCAGTCTTGGAAGAAATGGGTGCGTAAGAAATGTCTCCGCCAAGTCCCTCAAGGTAGATCCCGTGTTCAAGCAGCGAGTGCCGTGCGCGTTCAATATCGGCTGCGGGCTTGTCGATTTTCGTAATGGCTACTACATACGGGATGTTCGACTCTTTGATGGCGGCGAGTGCATCAAGCGTTTGCGGCTTGACGCCTTCATCGGCAGCGACCACTAGGATGGCAATGTCCGCAGCTGCCGCTCCCCGCGCGCGCAAAGCCTTAAAGGCCTCGTGCCCAGGCGTGTCGAGGAAGGTAATGGTGCGTCCGTTGTGCTCGGCAATATACGCAGCTACATGCTGAGTAATGCCTCCTGCCTCTCCCGCTACGATGTTTGCCTTCCGAATGTAGTCCAGGAGCGACGACTTACCGTGGTCGATATGACCCATCACGGCAATGACGGGTGGTCGTGCTTCGCGTGCCATAATGTTCCTACTTCAGCACAAAACAGGCCGTCTTGCAATAACGGTATACTGTAGGCCTATGCGCTGGCGCAGAATCTATCTTGACTACGCATCCGGTTTCGCGGGGAATCCGTCTTCGGCGCACGCTGATGGGCGCGCGGCTCGCAGGCGCTTAGAGGACGCGCGCACGAGGATAGCTCGGCTTGTTGAAGCAAAGCCCGATGACGTTATTTTTACGAGCGGTGCTACCGAAGCGAACGCACTTGCAATTTTAGGAGTGATGCGTGCGGCAGCAAAACGTCGCGGCGAGCTCGACGCGCAGCATACTTCTTCAGGACAGCCGTTGCGCGTGTTGTATTTGCCGGGATCGCATTCCTCGATTGTAGAGAACGTACGAGCTGCTGCAGAGGAGACGGGCGCGCGCGCCGAACCCCTGCCGCTCGATGGCGCGCAGGTGGACTGCACAGCGCTCGCGCGTTTGCTTATAGCGGGGAGTCCGACACTGGTTACCATGGAAGCCGTGTGCGGGGAAACGGGGGTTATTTGGAATACCCGCGAGGTGCATCACACGCTCGTCGCCGGAACACGCATGGGGATTGCGCCGTCGCTTCTGCACGTTGACGCGAGCCAAGCGCCGTTTGTGGAAAAGCTTTCCCGCGCGCATTTTGGAGCTGATCTGCTTACGCTCGATGGCGCAAAGGTGGGTACCGAGCACCGTATCGGCTGCTTGGTCGCTGCGCGCACGATATCGATTGATCCGCTCTACTATGGCGGCTCACAGGAGCGGGGGCTGCGGCCTGGAACCGAGGACGTGCGGGGAGCGTGGAAGTTCTCTCGTAATTTGTCGTTTGCGGCAGCGCATCGGGAGCACTTTCTGCAGAAAGCCACGGGTTTGCGGGCGCGCCTTATCGCCGATATAGAACGAATGGTACCGGGGGTGCGTATTACTAGCGGAGTGTTCCAAGCTCCTCATATCGTGAACCTCTCTCTTCCGGGGCGAGACACGGACTATCTCGTCGCGCTGCTCGACGAGGCTGGTTTCTCTGTATCGACCAAAAGCGCGTGCGAAACGGATTCCGTCGAAGGCTCGCGTGCGGTGTTTGCGCTCTTTGGCGATCGCGATCGCGCTCTGTCGACGCTCCGTCTGTCGTGGGGACCGCACACGAATGCTCGTGAGCTCGCGCGTTTCGCGCGGGCGCTAGGCGATGCAGTCGCGTTTATTGACGCGTCGGCGCTTCGGTAGCATTATAGAGTCAATGAATATTGAGGAATTATCAAAATCGCAGCTCATCCTTCTCACGATTCTTGTGAATTTCGTGACTTCTGTCGCTACCGGCATCTTGACGGTGTCGCTGCTCGACCAGGCACCGCCGTCGTTAACGCAGACGATTAACCGCGTTATCGAACACACCGTCCAAACGGTAGCGCCCGCGGAGTCGGCAGCCGCCGGGATGACGCCTGTCGTTCAGTCGTATCAGCAGGAGAGCACGAGCGCCATTGCGGCCGACGCCGCGCGCGCGGTGACGGTGTACGGAGCTGATGCGAGCACAACGCCACGCGCTACCGGGACCTATGTGCCGGCAGCGCACGCGGTAGTCGTGCCTGCGGCGAGTAGCTTGCCGCAGCAAGCTTCGATAGCGTTTTCGAACGGAGCGGTCGTACCGGCGGTGCTCGGGCTCGAAGTTGATGGCGTTGCGGTGTATCGATTCGCGTCGAGCGCGGTGTTGCCGCATGTGTCTGCCGTTAGCCTCGTCCCGGCCAGCGCGCTCGTGCTCGGGCAAACAGCGTTTGCGGTTACCGCAGACGGGACCGCCGCAACCGGCATCGTGTCGCATACGAAGGGCGGCGTCGTCAGCACCACGCTGCCGCCTCTTAGCCCCGGAAGCGCCGTCGTGGATATATCGGGCAATCTTATTGGTCTTATAGGGGGTACTGCCAGTAGTGCGCTCATCAGTTCAGAAACGCTCGCCAAAGCTCTCACCGTAACTTCAACCCCTGTCCAGTAGTACTATATTTCTATATGCCTCCATCATTCAATAACTTCACCACCAAAGCTAAGGAAGCGGTGCGTCGCGCCCACGAGCTCGCGATAGAGCGCGGTCAAAACCACGTGTCTCCACTCCATTTGCTCGCTGCGCTCGTCTTGCAAGAGGAGTCGCTGGTGTTTTCTGTTCTCGACCGCATGGAGGTCGACACCGTATTGCTTGCCGACGCAGTGCTCGAAAATCTCGAAACACCGGATTCTTCTTCGGTCCTTTCTCCTTCATACCAGATTTACCTTACGCCCGACCTTGCCCAAGCGCTTGAAACGTCGGGGAAAATTGCTGCTCGCATGAACGACGCCTTTGTTGGTACCGAGCACCTGTTCCTTGCGGTACTCGAATATCCGGGTCCGGCAGCCGATGTGCTCGCGCGCTTTTCCATTACGCGCGACTCCGCGCTCGCTATCCTTAAGGAGCTTAAGAACGCGAAAGACGGCACTGCCGCTGAACCGCGCCGGTTCAGAGCGCTTTCAAAGTATGCGCGCAATCTCAACCGCATGGCGTCGGAAAATAAACTTGACCCGGTGATCGGTCGCGACCTCGAAATAAACCGCGTTATTCAAATTCTGGCGCGCCGCACGAAGAACAATCCCGTGCTGATCGGTGAGGCGGGCGTGGGCAAGACCGCTATAGCGGAGGGGCTTGCAGCGCGCATGGCAGCCAACGATGTGCCGGAGTCGCTCCGCGGCAAAGAGCTGCTTTCGCTCGACTTGGGGCTCATGATTGCCGGGACGAAGTACCGTGGTGAATTCGAGGAGCGCATGAAAAACGTGATGAAGGAAGTCGAGCGCGCCGAAGGGAAGGTGATTCTCTTCATCGACGAGCTGCACACGCTCATTGGTGCCGGCGGCGCCGAAGGTTCACTTGATGCATCCAACATGCTGAAACCTGCGCTTTCGCGCGGTGAGCTGCGCGTTATCGGCGCGACGACGCTCAAGGAGTACCAGAAACACATCGAGAAGGACGCAGCATTGACGCGCCGTTTCCAGCCGGTCTTTGTGCAGGAGCCGACCATCGAAGATGGCATAGCGATTCTTCGTGGGCTGCGCGACAAGTACGAACTGTTCCACGGTGTGCGTATCACGGATGGCGCAATAGTCGCAGCGGTAGAGCTTTCGAGCCGATATATTACCGACCGCTACTTGCCGGACAAGGCAATCGACCTCGTGGATGAGGCGGCATCGGGTCTCCGCATTGCGCTTGAAAACAAGCCACCGCTGCTTGAAGAAACAGACCGGAAGATTAGGCGGCTTGAGATAGAGCGCCAAGCGCTTCAGAAAGATCTCGAAGGAGAGCACGCAAAGGAAATTAAGGAGCGCATTAAGGCGATTGATCAGGAAGTCGCCGACCTCCAGGAAAAAACCAGCGAGCTCGAGCTTAAGTGGAAGAATGAAAAAGAGGTACTCGAGGGCATCCGTAGCAATAAAAAAGAGCTCGAGCTGCTTACGGTGCAAGCAGACAACGCAGAGGCAGCAGCGGATCTCGGAACGGCTGCCGAGATTCGGTACGGAAAGATTCCGCATCTGCAGCACGACCTTGAGCAGAAACTTAAGCGACTCAAAACCTTGCAACGCTCGCGGCGCATCCTGAACGAAGAGGTGACCGAGCAAGACATTGCGATGGTCGTGAGCCGCTGGACCGGCATCCCCGTTTCAAGAATGCTCGAAGAGGAGCTCGCTAAGCTTGCCCGCATGGAGCAGTCCCTTAAGGGCAGCGTGATCGGGCAGGACGCGGCGGTGAAGAAGGTGACTGACGCAGTAAAACGCTCGCGCGTGGGCATTAGCGATCCGAATCGCCCAATTGGCTCCTTCCTCTTCCTCGGTCCTACCGGAGTCGGTAAAACAGAGCTCTCGAAGAAGCTTGCGGAGTTTATGTTCAATGACGCGGATGCGCTTGTGCGCATCGATATGAGCGAATTTATGGAGAAGCACTCAGTGGCGAAACTCATCGGCGCTCCTCCGGGATACGTGGGCTATGAGGAAGCAGGCACGCTTACGGAACGAATTCGCCACCGTCCGTATGCAGTCGTGCTATTCGACGAAATTGAAAAGGCGCATCCGGAGGTGTTCAACATCCTCTTGCAGGTGCTTGATAGTGGTCATCTTACCGACAGCAAAGGCCGAAAGGTTAATTTCAAGAATACGATTATCGTGCTCACGAGTAACGTGGGCAGCGAGTACCTTGACCGGCTTGCAAATATCGGCTTCGGGCCAGCAGCTGAAATGACCGAAGCGCTTCGGTACGAAGAGACCAAGAACCGCGTGATGGATTCGCTCAAGGAGCACTTTCGGCCTGAATTCCTTAATCGCCTCGATGACATCGTCATTTTCGATGTACTCTCGAAAGAAGCATTGGCACAAATCGTCGAAAATCAAGTCGAGGAGGTCGTCAAACGGCTCGCTGAGAAGCACATCAGTTTGGTGGTGCTGCCCGAAGTGCGTGCGTGGCTTGCGGAGAAGGGCTACAGCCCGCAGTATGGCGCTCGCCCGCTGCGTCGCACCATTCAAGATCGGATTTTGACGTCGCTTGCTTCCATGATGATTGAGCAGGGAATTGCCCAGGGCGGGTATGTGACGGTCTCAATCAAGGGGGACGAGCCACAGTTTGAGGTGAAAAAGCGAGCACCGCGGGCTTCACGCGCGAGCGCGGCAGCAGCTGCTTAGCGAGGGATTCTTGCGAGATGTCTGCAATTCTGGTATCTTTTTCTCATGTCTCAAGACCGCCTTATCAAGCTGAAGTCGACCAAGTCGGGCTTTATCGTTTGGACCCGTAAGAACAGGAAAAAAGTCGAGCGAAAGCTTGAGTTTATGAAGTTCGACCCGACGCTGCGGGCGCGTGTGCCGTTCAAAGAGGTGCGTAAATAAATAACGCTTACACAGAAAAATACCGGCCGCGTAGCGCGGCAGGTATTTTTCAATTGTTTTTGCGCTAATTTCCCGAAGAGTCCGTAAAGGTCACTGTTGCTGGCGGGGTAAAGATTGCTGAGTTTACACTCCATGGATTACATCTATAGGAAATGCTCTGAGCTGGGTCAAAGGCGCCATGGAATGCGAGCGCGCTTCCAGAGACGCTCACGATAGGCAGCACAAGTCCGGACGTCGAGCCTCGGACCCATGCATAGTAATGCGTACCGTCTCCGATTACCGATACCTGATTAGCGAGGTCAGCGCGGAATTTTCCCAGCGCGAGGTAGACGCTGCCAGTGCGGTTGGTGCCATTGCGTACCGTCACCGAGCAGGAAAGCGACTTCTGCAGAGCGAGCAAGTCGTTAAGCGAGCCGACTCCCGACAGTGCCGCGGGAGAAGCCGGTTTGGCAGCTGGCGCGGGCTGAGACACAGGCCGCTGCGCCGGCTTCGTGCTGGACACCGGCTTCGTTTGGGTCTTGCTGGCTGCAGCAGGGGACGTTTCCGGGGTAGTCACCGCCGTGGGTTGGGTGCCGACGGTTGTCGAAAATGCAGAAGAGGGAAATGGCTCGCGCGAGAAGTATGCAAGTGCGAACGCGAGTACGCACACGCCAATAACAATGGTGCTTGTTTGTCGGCTAACTGTTTTCCTAAGGCGAGGTTTGGTCATATAGCCCATATAATACGAGAGTGTTCGCGCATAAACGCACAGGTATGCGATGTGTGTGGATAGCGGTAGGACAACGCAAGCTCTGTAACTGAAGTAACGCCTGGTCAGCAAGGCTTGTCAGGTTGTGTTTTGCGCTGTGCCTTCGCGTGCATGCGCGGCACGTCGCAGTGCTAGAATAGCAACGCATGGCACACCCGGTAACACGCGACGCGCTGATTGCGCAGCATTTAAAAATTCTTGAAGGCCTCCAGTATTCATCTGGACTTTTCGCTGCTTCAAAAAAGGGAATGGGTGAAGGATACGACAAAGCCTGGCTGCGCGATAATTTCTACGAGTGTCTTGCCTTCGAAGTGCTTGGCGACTACGCAACGGTACACAAAACATATCGAGCCATTCTCGACATTTTTAAAAAACACGAGTACAAAATCGACTACGCGATTGCACAAAAGCCTCAGTATACCCACCAATATATCCATCCGCGGTACGACCCAGAAACATTTGATGAATACTGGGAAGAGTGGGGTAATAAGCAGAATGATTCGATTGGCTGTGTGCTGTTTGAACTTGGCAACCTAGAAATGCGCGCACCAGGCAGCGCGCTTGAGAGCGATGACGACCGACGAGTTGTACAAAAGTTGGTGTGGTATCTCTCTACGCTGGAGTACTGGCACGACGAAGATTCGGGCATGTGGGAAGAAAACGAGGAGCTGCACGCCTCTTCGGTGGGTGCGTGCGTCGCAGGACTCAAGTCTATTGCGCGCGTCGCAGGCATCGAGGTGCCCGCTGAGCTCATTCAGAAAGGCGAGGCGTTTTTGCACAAGATTCTTCCGCGCGAGTCGCGGCAAAAGTTTGTAGATCTTGCGCTCCTATCACTCATTTGGCCCTACGATGTGGTGACGAATCAGGAACGGTCGGACATTCTCGAACACGTTGAGTACCACCTTTTGCGCGAACGCGGCGTAATTCGCTACAAGGGCGATCGGTATTTTAACCGGAACGAAGACGGTGTGTCGGAGGAGGCTGAGTGGACATTCGGGCTTTCGTGGCTTGCAATTATCTACGAGAAGCTCGGCGACACACAAAAGGCAAAAAGGTTTCTTGATGAGGCGAGGCGCACCGCAACTCCTCGGGGACTACCTGAACTTTTCTTTTCTGACTCTTCAGAGCATAACGAAAATACTCCGCTCGGCTGGAGCGAAAGTCTTTTTGTGGTCGCGCTGCACGATCTAAACAATCAGGCGGAACGTACGTAGCATGGCTGTCGCGCTATTTCTGGCCGCTGGTATCACTCCGCTCGTTCTCGGCTACTATCTCGGCGTTTTTACGGGAGCGCCCTATGTGCCAACGAATCGGGCACTGGTCGAGCGCATGCTTGATCTGGCGCGTGTTGGTGCGGACACAACGCTCGTTGACTTGGGAAGTGGCGACGGGCGCATTGTAATTGCAGCGGCAAAGCGTGGCGCCCGCGCCACGGGCTACGAAATAAATCCGTTTCTTGTGAGGCGCGCCCGCCGTGCTGCGGAGCGCGCCGGTGTGAACGGTCGCGCTAGGTTCGTGCGGAAAAATTTTTATAAAGCCGATTTCGCTGCATACGACGTGGTTACGATATACGGGGTGACGTCAATAATGCGGAAACTGGAAGATCGACTGCAGAGTGAACTGCATCAAGGCGCCCGCGTTGTTTCTCATGCGTTTACGTTCCCACACTGGCAGGGTCGGTCGGAGGGTGACCTTCATGTGTACGAACAGACGACTGCAGAAGTAACAATACAGAGCTAGCGGAATTAGCATTTGCGCGGGACAGCACCGATGGAAGGGTGCAGCCAGGGTATAGACGTGCCAAAAAATATCGATTCAAATATTTAAAATCAGTCGCCGCACGAGCATTCTTGCTCGGCTCTTCTCGGAAAGGGCTAAGGCGCTTACGTGACGCTGTTCGGCTGTGCAAAAGAAAAGAGCCCCCGATAGTCGTGGGGGCCCAGTTTTGGGCTGTTGTTGCGAGCCCTTGCTTCTTCAGGCGGTCTTGGCAGCGGACTGGCGCCGCCACACCATGAGGCCAATCAGGCCCAGCACGCCCACACCGAACGGAGCCATTGACGAGGGTTCGGGGACCGCCTGGGACACGTCCACCTGATAGGTGAGGGCCGGGTTGGCCAGGGGGTCCGTCACGCTGACCGAGGAACCATTGTTGGACGTGAAGCGCGCCGAGTCGACGATGTTCCCGGCATTGAACGCGAAGAAGTCGTAGGTGAGAGGCAGGCCGGTGTAGTTCAGCGCGATGGTGAACGTCAGGTTGCTCGACAAGTTTCCGGTCGCCGTGGACCAGCGTGGCCCATTCGTCGTGGCACTCCACGATCCGTCGGTGAAGGACGAAAGCCCCGTCCCGGTGAATGCATTGGACCCGAAAACGAAGGCCTGGATTTCGTCAAACCCTCCGGGAACACCGGACTCGTTGATGCCCTGGGAGTACGGGGTCGCCATTGCTGGGACCCCAGCAGTGGCCACAAGCAGCGCTGCCGCGAAAGCAGCAGCAAAAAACTTACGCATCGACTTTTCCTTCTGTGCTATGGAGCCCGAAGCGAGCGTCCAGACGTATCGTATACCGTAATAAGGCTAAACGTCAAGCACCTAAAAATTGACACTAACGACTTATCCGCTCCCCGTACCTATATGTTATGTATGGATTTGCTCGATGAAGACGCGCAAATGGGTAAATTCCGAAATCCGGCCGGTCAAAGTATGGTGGCATGTGTGAGAGACGGTAAAATGCTAGGGTGTTCGCTACCCTTGTGAAGCCTAAGTTCCATATCGATGCCAGCATGGCTGGCACCGAGAGTTTGATTACGATGTTCATTGAAATGAAATCGTGCAGTTCGCGCACCTACTGCGGACCGTGCGTACCTCCCGAAAGGGTAGGCGAACTGGGAAATCTGTGGGGAGCCAGATGGCACGCGCGACTAATCGCGAAGACTTTGTCCTAGTTACGGCGCGGTTTGAGGAAGCCTGGCTGCAGTATCCTGCGTTGTAGCCAGTTCAACACGTGCGGTACTGAGTGTCTGAGAGGGGCGCGTAGTTGCGGAGAAAAAGAACTCCTGCGGAAGCAGGTGCTTCTCCACTTCTCGCCCAAGTAGTCCTAGCAACGTGCTTTGGCGCTGCCAGTCTTCCGTGCGGAAGACCAGTGCGATTGCGGGGGCACTTACTGCTCCGTAGCGTTTTTCCTCACCAATTTTACGGAACCCGAGCAATCGATAAAATCGAGCATGCTTCGGATTCACCGCAACGCATATGTACGCGCACTCATGCGCGATTGCTCCGGACAGTGCAGCGCCAAAGAATGCAAGCGCAAGGAATCGGGGCACTGCTCTGCCGGTGCTCGCGCGGTAGGTTTCAGAGTCAATAGCAAACTGTCCCACCTCGGCTATACGTAACTGTGATGCGCGCAAGGGCGTAAGTTCCTCACTATAAATGCAGTCCATAGGAAGACCCTGTGGGCCGTCGATCACGAGAGAAATCGTTCCAACAAGCGTATCGCCGTGGAATGCTCCCAAGGTAATAGTGTCTGCGCGGTCAAGGGTGCGCGGAATAGCGTGCTCCTCTTGGTCAGGATGATAGCCGGATTCGGCATATACGCGGCTCACCATAGAGCGTGCTTGTGCTATGTCTGCAGGCATTGAGAGAATGGTAAAGCGTACGTCCGTGGTCATATGGCGGTAGAGGCGGTGCGTTCGAGGGCGGCATTGATAACTTCTTGCGGCAAGTGTTCCGCGTATGCAATGACGTCACCGACAGTCTCAATAGCCGCAATGTCTTCGTACCGTACTGTTGTACCGAGCACGTTTTCGAAACACACGAGCAACTCAAACAGCGCAATCGAGTCAGGCGCTATGTCAGCCAGATGCGCCTCATCAGAGATGCTCTCCGAAGGGAGGCCGACCGTCTGGGCGATAACCGAGAGCACAACCCGGCGCGCTTCCGAGGGAACGCTCGAGGAAGAAGCCATTCCGTAAAGTGTAGGTGTAGTTGCGGTGAATTGCAACGGCTGCTGCCACGAAGTGCGAGTCAGCAGTACGGTGTTTCCATATTTGCAACGGGACGCGTATATTGTCGACGTATGCGAAGCCGATGTGGTAATTCGGGAGCGTGAGTGCCTCAGTTACATCAATGCGTCGAGGGTTCAGGCGTAGTCCAAGACCGATACTTTTCAGTATCGCCTCTTTAATCGACCAGGTAAGGGTTGTGTGGTAAGCGCGGGTCGCTTCTTCTCTTTCGAGTACATGTGCGCATTCGCGGTCTGTGAGAAATGCGGTGATTACCTCTCGACGGAATCTACGCACGCGCTCGATATCGGCGCCAATGTCCATGGACTCGTTGCGTATGCCTGCCGCGAGTGCGTATGGGTAGGCGTGCGCCCATGAGATCGGACACGCGCTTTGTGTCCCGTCACAGTCTATATTCACGCGAGGTTTGCCGAGCGCATCTTTAATAACCTCAAAAGAGAGTGCTGGTTCGCCGTTCCAAAGCGCGCTAATCACTTGGCTTGCGGCACGGTGTGCCAGGGCGCTTTCCGCGGCGCGGGACAAAATATTCGTCTTTGTTGAGTGCTGTGTTCGCACAATCCGTATCAGCATATCTTGACATTCTAGAGTATAATCCCAATGTCTGGACGTGTGAATCCTTTCTGGTTTGGTTAATCAGCTATACTTGAATGGTCGATATGGCGCTCTGTTTCCGCATACTTTTAGCAGTTGTCGCGACCTGCGGTTTAGTGTCGGCTGTTATTGGCCTCAGGATCGGATGGTACCTATGTATCTCCCGTCAATTGACACATCGTATACGGCCGTTTGAACGCATGAGCGCTGACGGGAGTCCACGGATACTCTATGTGGGCGATAGTACGGGTTACGGCACTGGCGCGAGCGACTCGGTTCGAACGGTACCAGGACGAATTGGGCTTGACTATCCGGACGCGCATATTGAAAACTGGTCGCGGCGTGGTCTTAAGCTTCGCACGCTAGCGTCAGCGCTTTCGAAAGCGCTGACACCCGAGCATCCCTATGATTTGGTTGTTCTTGCGGTTGGCGGTATGGACATCGTACACGCTACGTCTCTCGAGCGAATGGACCGCGCTCTTCGCGCTGCTATTCAGGAGGCAAGACGGCTTGGTCTAAAGGTGCTCTATGTTGGTCCGAACAATCCTGCAGCCGCCCCTTTGTTCCATTTTCCGTTTAATCGCGTTTACAGGAGACGCGGAATGGCGTGGCAAGAGCGGTTTATGCACACCTGTGCGGAAAATAGCGTGGCGTGCCTCTCGCTCCATCGTGAGGATGATCCTGTTGCGTTGGGCGGTCATTTTGCTGGAGATCAGACTCACCCCACAGATGAGGGCTATGCACTCTGGTATGTACAAATTCGTCCCCATGTAGAACGCTTACTTTCAGCATGATATTTTTTTCTCAGATAGTGCATGACTTTACGACTCGGGGGACATCGCCTGTTCAGCTTTTACTTGATGCTTTAACCATATTTGCACTACTCGGCATCGCCTTCGTGGTGCTGCAGGCGCTCAGGATGGCGGGACGCCTTCTGTGGTTTGATTTTGTTCATTTCGTAACGTGGCGCAAGCACCGAAAATCGTATTCCGCACTGCGCCCTAATGGGAAACGGATACTGATACTGGGGGACAGTACCGCGTTTGGCAGGGGTGCTGCGCAGCCCGAAGACTCCATAGCTGGAAGGCTTGGGCGCGATTTCCCACACACGGAAATCATTAATTTGGGAGTGAATGGTGCAACGACAAGCGAGGTAGTACAACAGTTAGCAAAGGTTCAAGGGCAGCATTTCAATCTCGTCTTACTCTTCACGGGCGGGAATGATATCTGGCATTTCACCAGTCTACCGGTGCTTACTCGGGCACTGACCAGACTCATTTCAGAAACTGCAGCAATAAGCGATCACAAGGTGGTTGTTCTTTTTTACGCAAATTTCGGTCTCTCACCTCTCTTCCCGCCTTTTATTCGCTCTGTACTCGTCCGACGCATGCTAAAGGTGCGGGATTTGTTCATACAAGTATGCAACCTTCATAACGTGGCATACATAGAGCTATTCCCCGAGACAGACTTGAACAACCCATTCTCAGAAGATCCAAAGCGGTATTTTTCATATGACTACACCCACCCAAGCAGCGAGGGATACCGACTGTGGTATAACCGCATGTGGCGTGAGATGCAAGCACGCGGCTATCAGTTTGAAGATGAAAATAGAAATCCTGCAAACGCGGCAGTCAACACGGGTCGAGAATAGTGCGCCGATGCATTATCGAAAAGCCTGCGCAGTGCCACGAGGATTCATTTTACCTGCTCAGGGAAACGATTGTGAGCCTCTCGTGCTGCGCTATACGGTACCACAAGCAGTTCCCCACGTCTTTTATTGCCAGTGGTTACTGCCGAATCCGTATAGGATATGCGGACGAGGAACCTTGGCATACGCGCTCTGAAGCGCTGAGTGGCAGGTGTGAATAGAAGTGTCTATGGGCAGTCGATTTGTGTGTATCAGCGGTCAGGATCGATAGAAGTCCCGCATTCGTTGGCTCAATTCCTCAGAGGATCCTCGCAACACAGGGCTGTATGTAATCGAGTACGTGCGCTCTCGCCGCGCCGTTTTCGTAAAGCCCTGGAGCTTTGTAAATACGACTGGGTAGGCTCGAGAAAATAGCATCTGCGCCCCTAACTTGAAGTCGCTAATCATTTCGCCCGTCTTCGTAATCGCCCCTTCCGGGAAAATGATGATCGTGTAACCCCGGTCAAGCAACTCTCGTGTATAGAGTAATTTTTTGGCGCGTTCAATTTTAGATCCCCCAATGTCGTAACCGCCAAGTGCTCGAATAGGAAGCGCGAGGGCGCGGTCGCGAATGACGTCTTGCGCGACCGGATACCGGCAGGGCAAGACGCGAGGCCAGTTGTGAGGGCCAAGGCCGTAGGTAATAAGAAATGGGTCGTAGTATGATTGGTGGTTTGCTAGGATAAGTGTTCCTTGTGGGACATCAAACGAGTCGGGGCGGTGTATTTGGACGCGCCATCGCAGCATGAGAAGCCCTATAAAAGGGTAGGTTGAAAGCTGGCTCAAAAGCCAAAATGCATCAAAGGGTGATCGGCAGCTTCTTTTGGCGCGTTGCAGAACGGTTTCAGGGTAAACCAAAAGCGACCTCATGGAATTGCGTCGAGTATACACCGATTTTAATGGGTGCCGATCAGAAGGATTGCTTCGCGGGAAAAAGGCGAGCATCGTACGCCGTGCGTCAAATGTTGCACAAAGGAGAACTGGGTAATTCTGTCTTGCGTTTTTGCGGTAATCCGCTACGGCGATTTCGTTGCCGCCGGAGAGACTCGAGATTTCCGGAGAGAACGAAACGCACAGTATGGTTCCGCGACAGTAGCGCGCAGCATTTTTATGTCACAGCGATACTTCTCTTGCTACTAAGCGCTCGACGTATCGTATCTTCAAGCGTTGAATAAGCGAACGGTTCCCTCGACGAAGGTGTACTTTTTTGTATTTGCGCACATACGGGTCGATGTGGCTTGAGTGCGGTATGCATTTCACTTTCCCACGCTTCAGCAGCAATTTAACCACCTCGCAAGTTACAAGGTTAGCTGCAAGAAATGTACCCGTAACGAGGGACGGAGCCGTGTGGTTCTTGAGCCCCACTTTGTCTGGATGAAAGTACGGTCGTTGTAGCAGGGTGGGGGTAATGCCGACGCCGAATCGAATCAGCATCTCTTCTTGGGTCATTCTGTCATGAAGGTCGAAGTATTCGTCAAAGCTCATCCCAAACGGGTCAAAAACCTGCATTGCCGATCCGAAACCAATTGGACCTGCAGACACGACGAATTTTTTCTGGGCACGTGCCGCAGGGTAAAGCCGCCGTCTCGCGTCGATAGAAAAAAAATCTATTGCGTCGACAACGACATCGGCCTCTCCAAGGAACTCATCAAAGTTCTCTTCTTTGCCCGAGAACGTCTTTACTCGGGCGTAGGGATTTATGTCGAGCACCATTGACTTCATAACGGCTGCCTTCGCTTTTCCCTCGGTTGAGGTCATTGCTCCTGCTTGACGGTTAGTGTTTGCGCGTTCAAATTCGTCAGGGTCGGCGAGGTGGTATCCGCCGACGCCGAGCCGAGCGAAGCCAAGCGTAAAAATGCCTCCCACACCGCCTAAACCTGCTATTGCTACGGTAGAGTTTTTAAGCCGCTGCTGTTCTTCCTCTGTGAGGAGCCCTATATTTCTGGAAAATGCTTCGGCATAGTAAGACGCTTCGTTTGTTAGAGGGGGCGGAGTTTGGTCCATGACGATAGTATACCGAATACGCGCCACGATTCTCCTTCTGTACACTTTGTGTTCCGGGACGTGGTACCCTACACACCACTAGAGTAGCTATATGGAACGCTCTGTCGACGATATACAATACATACTCACAGCTGCGCTACAGGCCCCCTCGGGCGACAATAATCAGCCCTGGCAGTGGGTTGTGCGGGACCTTGCGACGCTGGAGCTGTATTACGAACCGGGCCCGCAAACGACGGATTCGGTATTTACGAGCGCATCGGACTACGTCTCACTTGGGGCAGCTTGCGAAAGCGCTTGCATTGCCGCGCGTGCGAGAGGGTACGAGACGAGGCTCGAACCTTTCCCGCGTGAGAAGGGTGAGCGGTGCGTTGCCGTACTTCGGTTAACGAAACATTCGCAGGAAAGCATTGACCCTCTCTTGAGATGCTTATTGACGCGCGCGACGAATCGAAATCCCTTTAAGCGTACGTCGCTCACAACTGCGCAGCGGGCAGCACTGCGCAGTTCCCTCGACCAAACGCCGACCGTAACGCTGCGCTTGTGCGATGATCGCGCACTGATGCGCAAAATCGCAAAGGCAGTGAGCGTCTACGACGAACTCATTTTCGGGAACTATGCGGTGCACCAAGGATTTTTCTCAACCATAAACTGGACTAAGCAGCAAGATCGCTTACGACGAAAAGGATTCTATTACCCTACCCTCGCTGCGCCGCCTCACGTAGAGCTAGCGTTCCGGCTTCTTCGGTACTGGAGTCTGCAGCGTCTGCTAAATGTATTTGGCATGCAAAAAGGAATAGCCGCGCGCAATAGGCGTGTGTACATGAGTTCCGGCGCATTTGGCGCGCTCCTTATGCTGGGGTCGACTCCCCATGATTATTTTGAGGCGGGGCGCGCAGTTGAGCGGTTTTGGCTTACCGCTCAGCTTAACGGTCTCAATCTGCAACCCATGACGGGTATCCTGTACCTAGGTGCGTCTCTGCAGGCTCCTGATAAAGCGCGCCTATTTACGCCCGCGGAGCGCGCCCGAATTCTTGAAGCAAACCGGTCACTCGCAGACGCGTTCGCTACCGATTCTGCGACGCTCCCGTTCGTATTCCGAATCGGCACAGGTCCCGGACCGCGGTTCCGTACATCAAGGCGTCCGCCCGATGAGGTAGTCATTTGGGCCCAGGGGATGCTCGATGTTCGATAGGGGAGAACAAGATATTTACTTCGTGGGCCGGGTGTATAGTTATCATCGTGAGGATAATTGTTCCCGTATTCATCCTTATCGCTATCGCAGTAGGTGCTGGGTGGTATGCGTATGGGTATGCCAGAGGGCCTACATATATGCAGATTACCGTGCAGCGCGGGGCAGTCGCACAAGAGGTGCTAGCAACTGGAAACCTTCAGCCACCTACGACGAGCAATTTATTTTTTGAAGCGCCCGGGAAACTTGCGGCGCTGAATGTGCATGTGGGAGAGACGGTCGTAAGTGGTCAAGTACTTGCAAAGCAGAGCGCAAGTGTGCTTGAGGCGGAACTTGCCCAGGCGCAGGCAAGCGTAAGCGCAGCGACCGCGAATCTCAATCAGCTGCTTAGCGGAGCAACGCCGCAGAGTGTGGGGGTGTCTCAGGCGCAGGTCTCCGTTGCGAAGCAGCAGCTACAAAACGCCTATGCGGAGGTGCCAAGTACGCTGGCAGATGCATACTCAAAGGCAAACGACGCTGTTACAACGCAGCTTGCTAATTTCTTTACGAGCGCGAGCACCGCTAACCCGGAGTTAACGTTTGTGGTAAGCAATGCGGCGCTTACACTGGCGTTCCCGCGTGAGCGGGTGTCGGCAGGGCAGGCTCTCGCAGCCTGGACGCGCAGCACGGCCTTGTTAGACAGCGCGAGTACACCAGCCGTGCTCGACTCGGCGCTCTCGTCGGCGTTAAGTCGTTTGGATGCGGTACATTCATTTATGAATGATGCGGTGACCGTTGTGGCAGACAGCAACAATCTTTCAAGTGCGCAGGCAGCAGCGTATCGTCTCGGCGCGTCGACGGGACTCAGTGAGACCAACGCAGCTATATCAGAGGTTCGCGCCTTGATGAACACGATTGCGCTTGCAAAGGCAACGCTCGATCAGACGCAGTCCCAGCTTGCACTCACTACTGCAACGTCAACAACAAACAACATTGCCGCTACTCAGGCGATGGTGCGCGAAGCACAGGCAAATGCGTCGGCGATTGAAGCTCAAATTCGCAATGATGAGATAGTGGCGCCCTTCAATGGCGTTGTTACGGACACGCACGGATCAGTGGGAGAGGTGGTCGGACCGGGCCGTACCATTATTTCGCTTATCCCTCTTGACCCCCTTGAAGTGAAAGCAAATGTATCAGAAGACGATATTGTGGGTGTCGCGGTCGGTGACTCGGTGCGTATCGGATTGTATGCGTTTCCTTCAACAGATTCTTTTTACGGGAAAGTGACCGAAATAGACCCAGCAGAGACCATAGTTGATGGTTCGGTTTACTACACAACGACGATTCTGTTTGATAAAAGTTACCCAAATTTGCGTTCCGGTATGACCGCAAACGTGTGGATTACCACAGCATCAAGCACAAATGCGCTTCTTGTGCCGGCGAGCGCACTCACGCAAACAGGAACTACGACCACCGTGATGCGTGTTGAGGGCAGGGCACTTATTCCCCAAGTGGTTACTACCGGCATCGTAGGACAGGATGGCATGATTGAGATTACCTCCGGTCTGACACAAGGGGAAGCGCTTGCAGTCCCAAAGTAAACGCATGAGAACAGTTCGCACCGCACTTTTTATAGCGACAAAGTCGATCGTGCAAGGGAGTAAAGCCTCGATGCTTCTTATGATCTGTATTCTTGCACTTTCGTTTCTAAACGTGACTTTTACTGCGGGCATTCTTGCTGGATTCCCACAAGCGGTGTATGCCAACTTGGTCGATAACAGTACGTCCGATGTCGTCATAAATCCGCAGCAGTATCCGACTGTGCGGACATACATTCCTGATCAAGCGCGGTTACGGGCAGAGATCCAGACCATTCCAGGTGTCGAAGCAACTACGCGAGAGTACTTGCTAGCTTCGTCAGTTGCGTTCGATAAGTACCATGATGGACAGTACGTCACCACTTCGGGCGAAGTGTATGGCGTCGACCCAAGTGATGTAAATACAGTATTGTCTTTCAAAAAAGACCTTATTGCTGGACAATTCCTTTCCCCCTCGGATACGGACCAGATACTCTTAGGCGTGGGGGTTGCCGGAGGCGGGAAATACCCGCAACCAGCAGACCTCGGAGGAGTAAAGGTAGGAGATAAGGTGCGTGTTACCTACAGTAATGGCGACATTCGCACGTATACCGTAAAAGGCATTTACAGCATCTTGCTCGGCAATCTTGGTGATTCCGCGATCATCACGTCACGAGAGGCTGAGTCGGAATTGGGGGTGCATGACGAGGCTTCGCAGATTCTCGTTAAGACGAATCTACAGTATGCGTCAGTTGATCAGTATGCCGCGAAGATCCGAGCGCTATTTCCGAACCTAAAAGTGCAGACCTATAAGCAGCTGCTAGCCGTGGTGGCGCCGGTTATTGCTGCGTTTAATTTAATCTCCTACATCGTAAGCGCTATAAGTATTCTGATTGCTGCGGTCATTATATTTGTGCTCATTTATATCAACGCAGTGAATAGGCGACGACAAATCGGTATTTTGAAAGCAATAGGCCTTCGGCAGTCCATCATCGTACTATCCTACGTGTTTCAGTCGCTCTTCTACATGACGGTAGGCAGTATCATCGGTGCAGGACTTGCCTTCGGGGTCGTAACCCCGTTCATGGATGCGCATCCAATCGTTCTTCCTATCGGCGTGTTGTACCCAGTATATGTGCCCGTGACAATCGCGATTAGTACTTTAATGCTGGTTGCTGCGAGCATGTTGGCGGGCTATTTCCCAAGTAAACTGGTAGCACGGGAAAACATTCTTACGGCAATTGACCGCTAACCTCAACACACCATGATTACGGTATCGCATCTCAGTAAGACGTATCCTGGAAAGGTACCGAACCCCGCGCTCAAAGATATTTCCTTTTCCGTTACTGAGGGAGAGTTCATTATTATTTCAGGGAGGAGTGGTTCGGGGAAATCAACACTTCTGCATCAGCTTGGGTTGCTCGATGTACCCTCAGGAGGTTCGATCTCCATAGATGGTATCGACGTACTGAATCTAACGGATGCTGAAAGGTCTCAATTCCGTCTTAAACGCCTCGGGTATGTTTTCCAAGAGTATGCCCTCATTGCTGAATTTACCGCACTACAGAATGTGTACCTTCCGGCTATGGCATTAGGTGTTGAATCTGCTGCATATAAACAGCATGCCAAGCAACTTCTCACCACTGTCGGTCTTGGCGAGCGGCTTGATCACTACCCGAGTGAACTATCGGGCGGTGAACAGCAACGGGTTGCGGTGGCGCGTGCTCTCATTAATAACCCAAAGGTGTTGTTTGCCGATGAACCAACGGCGAATCTTGACCATCTGTCGGCAAAAGTCGTCTTAGAGCTTTTCGCTAAACTCAGAAACGAAACGGGTCAAACCATCCTGCTCGTAACTCATGAACCCGATGAGGCGCGGCCGTTCATAGATCGGAGTATATGGCTTAGTGATGGGAGAATCGATCGATTCGAAGAGCGCTGAGCTATTCATCGCTATTTCCGAATCAACAACCCCGCCGAAGCGACGGGGTATGACGCTATGCTTGGGCTCAATGCCAGAGCGTGAGCTAAGCTGGGTCCGCCAACTTTCCTGGTTCGCGACGTACCGTTCGATTGTTTTCCAATATCCCCATATCGTATCGCTCTTCGACTTCTTTGACGTTTTTCAGAATTGCTCTGCTGCTGTGTGGCGTCAGGAATGCTTTGCGGTATTTGAGCGGAAAGACGACAGGTTTATTTCACTGACGTGACTCATTGCATGTAGATTCTAGATCTCAGGTTACAAAGATAGGAAAGTCTTCGGACGGCAAACTCGGGATTCAAACTATATCGTCAGGGCAGTACAGGACTATTCTTGACTTTCTTCGGTAGCGACGCAAAGCCCTTCGGGTTTACTCTCCGGCGCCGCTTGTGGAGAATGCAACACATCCAATACTCTGTTTACGACCACCTTTCTGGTATACTTACGATGTTCCTTGAAAGGAAATCGTGCAGTTCGCGCACTTACTGCGGACCGTGCGTACCTCCCGAAAGGGTAGGTGAACTGGGAAATCTGCGGGGAGCCAGATGGTACGCACGACTGATCGCAAAGCGGTTGGGAGATTTCATTCAGCCAATGGGCTGGATCAAAACTCCGAGCCGCTTTTTGCATTGAAGTCGTCTGCGGAACCGGCGAGGAGATTAGCCGATATTGTACATCATCGCTATGACTAACAAAAAGAAAACGTGCTCAGCATATAATCAACTGCGCACCCCCACCCAGTGTGTGCTCTGGAAGTATCCGGAGCTCGTGAACGCACCGATCTCAGGACCGTTCGAATTGCTCGAAACATATAGCAAGGATAGCCACCTCTGGCGGTACCTTCTCCGATGTCGCGAGTGCGGGCAGCGCTACTTCTTTGAGTTCTACGAAGAGATCGACTGGGTCGACGGCGAGGACCCGCAGTACAGCACCTACCTGCCCGTCGAGACCGACGCGGAAATAGCAAAGTTGCAAAACGCCACGCAGGTTGAACTCCTTCAATTCACGCCACGCCTCCAGAAGGACTTCCCAAAGGGCGCCAAGGAGCCGACGCTGCGCTGGGTGCAATAAAGAAAAGCCACCCCCAACGCCGTTAAGCGCTTTGGGGTGGCACAGGTGATGGAAGAACAAGCTGATTTCGTCAGCATGCCGCCTCCGAACGGGGAGGAGTCTCATAGTCACGGCTAGGCTTCCGCGCTTGGTTCTGCCCCTCCCGGGACGGGTGAGTTGTGTAGGCCCGGATCTCTGTTTGGGTGAGTTCGAGGTCCGCGAACATCTCAGCGATGAACGGGTCGACATTGGGCGCTGTGTTGGGCAATGCTGCCTCCATGGAAAAGGAACGTTTTGGTCTCCGTTTATGTATACGCTGCCAGAATATGGCTTGTTTCAGCCCCTTTGGGAAGCGTGTCGTGCGAGAAGCTGTATGTATTGTAAATTACAACACGGACGGTGTCAAATGGTTCTAATTTTGCAAATTCACCACTCCCATAAAGAGAGGACATTCCATTATCACACCTTGCTATTTACGCTCACCATGGCCACCACCGCACAAACAAAACTCCGTATCGAATACGTTCCGACTGACTCACTCACGCACGCGCCGTACAATCCGCGAGTCGTCGATGACTCAACCAAAAGGGCGATTGTAGAGAGCAGTACGAAACACGGCGTCGTCGACCCGCTCGTTGTGAACCACGCTCCCGGGCGCGAAGGCATCATTATTGGCGGCGGAGTTGTTTGCTGACGTGTAAGGAAGTAAGTTATAGGTGCGTCGAATCTATTTTTTTTAAGGATTGCAAAAAGCAATTGAATCCTTTGGGTCTACACAAAAAAAGTCCGAGGGTAGGGGATTTGGGCCTTCGGGTTGACACCTATAAAAAAGTGTGTGGCGGGCCTTGTGGGACGAGGTCAAACGAGAGATTATTCTAAATCGAATACTTACCTAATGCAGAAAATCTTTGCCCTGGGACTGGTCCATCACGGTGATGGAAATAGAAATTGTCCGGTGGAAGTATGCTTCCACCGGACAATCGGCCATTAGTGTTTCGGAACCCTGAAGACGAACCAAGCCAAAAAGATGAAGAACAGGGTAGCCAGAGTCATGCCGAGGTCGTACCCCGGCCCCGGAATGAAATCTGTCCGCACAGTAATACGCGGTATCCACCCCGCAACTTGCAGTATTGCACTCGCGAACACGAGCGCAAGCAAGCCGCATACAGCCGCGACCGGGTAGCGGACCCTATGAACGGCACGAACAAAGTGCGAACCAGGCATGTGTTTCCCCTTCCTGACGAGCGAAGAACCATAGAAACCGTATCATAAGTTGTATGTGGCGTCAATAGTCCTATTGACTTATGCTTAACTCCGTGACACTCTCTCATCTAGAGTGAACAAAGGGGAGGTCGTCATGTTCGATATATTAGTGACCGTTCCGGTCATAGTGCTTGTCTTAGGTGCGTTTTTCGGACTCATACGAGTTCGTCGCGCCTTTGCAGTTGCCTTTACTTGGGCACTCGTCTGGTTCGGGCTCGGGATTTACGAGCTGGTGGATGCACTCGTGCTCACCAACACAAATCTCGACGACACGAACGTCTTCACCTATAAGCTCATTCTTAGCGGCATATACTTTCTCGTAGCTTTTCTAAGTCCTCTCATTGGTGTTATGACGAGTTGGCTCACCAGCACGTCACTGCCACTGGAAATGACACCGGCGCACAAAGTCAGCAAGGCAACTGTTCAGCTAAGTTGCGAAGTACGCCGACGATACTGCGATCTGCGTCCGGGGCAGCAACAAGCATTGCGCGTTATTGCGCGACACACAGCGGCCAGTGCACTCTACCGTTTTGGCGATTACTTAGGTCGTCATGGCAGAATTGCGAGTGGCGCATTAGCGCAAGACATGTCGAGATTGTGTGAAGGGGAAGATTCGAAGAAGTGAACCAGCACTAACGTTGCCGCAAGTCACCGATGATCGCCAAGCCACAAGCTTGGCGATCTTTTTCACACCTCAAAACCATCCGAAAGGCACACATTAACGCGAGGGGTGCTTTAGTAGGGGAGTCCTAATCGCTCTGCTCTCATCTAGCCTTTTGAAAACATGTTGCATAATAACGCCATAAAACAAGGCTCTCAGGTTTGTCCGACAAAAATGTTTGGCGGGCTACCCGAGATTCAGACTTTTAGTATCACGCCATAAGGGTGTTCTAGCCGATTCCCTCGCGTCGCAGCAAAGGTTCCGGGTCAGGCGGCCTTTTCTTCAATTCGAGTTCGCTCCCAGTCTGTCGGTACAACAGCAAGAACCTTCTTACTTTCAATATCAATCTGAAATACCATATCCTTCAATTTCCATCCTCGCACTACACCGGCAGCTCCAAACTGCTGACGCAATTGATCCATCTTTTGCTCAGCCTGTGTTTGGAGTTCGGTGATGTCTTCGTTCGAATACCCACGTTCGCGCAACTGGAGGCTTTCTTTCTCTGACCATCGGACGCCGGGAATACGCTCCATGACGATAATATGCACGCCTCCTTGTTCTGCCTTAGCTATCGGGCGCGCAGCGGGCAATCCCATTCCATGAAGTCGTTGAAGGATTTTATACTCATAAAAAGGATCTCCAGATTCTCCCACTGCACCTTTGGTAATATCCACGCGCCGCCCGACTGTCTGAAGTTCTACGCCATGGTCGTCTCTCCAAATCGGTAAATCCTTTACTGCCGTCGTATCTTCGCGAACCCTGCCAGCTTCGTCAGTTTTTATTTTTCCAGTCTTAATATTCTGCCCTTCGCGTTCAAAGTATCCGACAGGGTCGGCCTGGAAAACGGGTGGAACGAAAGCGGAATATTCCAGCTCGACTTCAACCGTCGCAGCTGGTTTTTTCTCCGGGCCAGATTTGAAGGGATTATTGAAGCTCATTAAGTGTTCGGGTCTGTCCTATAAATAAAATAATACTACGGGCGGGCCCACCAGGACCAGGATTACCTTTCTCGAACCGTACAGGTTCAGTACACCTTGCGGATATTTTAGTGCGCAGTGCTCCAAAAATATGCTCGCAAGGTTTTCGAGTCCTGGACGTGAGACGTCCCGCGCCTCACTTGGTCCCGTCATGCAAAAAGCGTCCTTCGGCGCTTTTCTTGGCGGGCCCTGTGGGACGAGATTCGACAAGAAGTGAGTCAAATACGTTGGCACTCGTAGCCATAGACATGACTACAGTATTGTGGTATCTGTTGAAAAGAGATTGGCATATGGAGGTGCCCCGTGCTTACGATCTTCGTCACTCCAAGAAAACAGACTGTCATGACCGCTGATGGGAGGAGGATGAGAGTCTTCCCGCTCATGATTAAAGAAGAAGGCGAGCTACGCTGCTTCCATGAGCGCGAGGACTATCGTGCTGTTGATGACGTGGAGATTCTTATACGGCCCTGGTATCTGGCGTTTTGCTCAACGAAGCTTGTACTCACGCCTGAGACAAAGAAAGCCCTCGTTGAATTTCTTCATTGCCATCACGCCAAGGTGAACATGACTTTTGACTGCTACGCATTCGCCTGTCTTGTTGCTGGTATTCCATCAGACCAACATCCCCACTGGGGTTTTGAGTGGGGCCAGTGGTGGAATACGTCCTGGTGTGAAGCTGAGGAAGGTACGCCTGGCAACATAGTATTTTTACTGGACTCAGACTTATTTTTCCACCATGCCGCCATATACGTTGGTTTCGGAATGTATGTGTCTGTCTATGGTGGAGGCGGCGACGTTGAAATCGCAACATTGGCAGACATGAAAAAAGACTACGGTGCTGGCAAGGCAATCCTTGTCACGCCAAAATAGTGGCAACCGAACCCTGCGGTCGCCACTATTCTTTTTGTGGCATGGAACAGCACCTCGAGTCCCGTTGGGGGTTGTCTAGATTTTTTCATATGCGTACCGTAAAATGGCTCAAAACAAGACTCTCGGGTCTGTCCGATACAAAAGTCTTCGGGCGGGCCACTCGGGATTCAAACTTTGTCGCTGAGGCAACATAAGGCTATTCCTGGTTCCTCTAATGGTGGATTCGGAACCCTTCGGGTCTAAGGTCTGTCTTTGGAAATGCAACAAATGCGACACTCCGTTACTACCTTCATTTCTGGTACAATTAAGTTGTTCCTTGAGAGGAAATAGTGCAGTCCGCGCACCGAATGCGGACCGCGCGCGCCTCCTGATGAGGGTAGGCGAACTGGGAAATCTGCGGGGAGCCAGATGGCGCGCGCGACTGATCGCAAAGCGGTTGGGAGATTTCATTCAGCCAATGGGCTGGATCAAAACTCCGAGCCGCTTTTGCATAGTAGTCGTCTGCGGAATCGGCGAGGAGATTAGCCGATAACGCACATCACCACTATGCCCAACAGAAGAAAAGAGAGTGCGGCGTATAACCGATTAAAGGCTCCCACGCAATGCGCGCTCTGGAAGTATCCGGAGCTCGTGAACGCACCGATCTCAGGACCGTTCGAATTGCTCGAAACATACTACAAGGATAGCCACTTCTGGCGGTACCTTCTCCGATGCCGGGAGTGCGATCAGCGCTACTTCTTTGAGTTCTACGAGGAAATAGACTGGGTGGACGGAGATGACCCGCAGTACAGCACCTACCTGCCCGTCGAGACCGACGCGGAGATAGCCAAGTTGAGGAAGTCCTCCAGGACCGACCTCGCTCTATTTGCGCCGCGTCTTCAAAAAGACTTCCCGAAAGGCGCCAAAGCGCCGATGCTGCGCTGGGTGCGCTAAAGAAAAACCACCCCAAGGACGTCGAGCGTCTGGGGTGGCGTGAGATGAGTCAGAGGCTGCTGGCTTGGTCAGCTTGCCGCCGGACCGGGAAGGGCTAGTGCGGGAACGGGGTTTGGGGTATGCGCCCTGTCCTGTTCCGGAGTCCGCTGGGTCGTGAGGTTTCGGATCTCGGTTTCGGTGAGTTCGAGGTCCTTGAACATGGCGAGCATGTAGGGGTGGTCGACGGTGCGTGCGAGCATGGGTGCCTCCAAAAGGAACGGGATACTCTATTTGCCTATACGCCTCCCAAAGGCGGCTTGTTTCAGCCCTATTTGGGAACGTTGGCATGCGAGAAGCTGTTCGCACAGTAAATTAAAACTAGACGCCTGTCAAATTTCTCAAATTTCGCAAAACCGGCCGTAGTGTGGATAGAGGGGCTTCCTTTTACAACGCGCCCCTTTAAAGACCCAACCGTAATGGCCAACACCACCCAAACCGAGCTCCGCATCGAGTACGTTCCAACCGACTCGCTTAGGCATGCCCCCTATAATCCGAGAGTAATTGACGAGTCGACCAAAAAAGCCGTAACCGACAGCATCGCGAAGCACGGCGTCGTCGACCCGCTCGTTGTGAACCACGCTCCCGGGCGCGAAGGCATTATTATTGGGGGCAATCTTCGGTACGAGGCGCTCAAGCAGCTTAAGTACGAATTCGTCCCCATTGTGTACGTCGACATTCCCGATATCGAAAGGGAAAGAGACCTATGCCTAAGGCTAAACAAGGCCGTAGGGGAATGGGACTATGAGCTGCTCGCTGAATTCGACGAATCGTTCCTCACGGAGGTGGGGTTCAGCTCAGAAGAGCTCGATGCGATTTTTGAAGAAGAGAGCGCAGAAGAACATTTCGACCTCGAGAAAGCGCTCGGCAAGGCTGGCATCAGCGCCATAACGAGCCAGAAGGGCGACTTGTACGATCTCGACGGCTCCCGTCTCTATATTGGCGACAGCACTATCGAAGCCGACATGCTCGCGCTCATGGGCACGGAAAAAGCCGATATGGTGATGACCGACCCACCATACCGTTTAGATTATCTCCACGGCAAGACGCGTGCAGGTGAACCTACGGTAGGCTTTGGCGCGAAAAAGAACCGTCGATATCTTGAAACCGAGTCAATTCCGCCCGACTTCACGACTCTCTGGATGGATAACGTGGCGAAGGTGGCGGCTCCCGACTTTGCCATCATCTGCTACGAAAACTGGAAGAACCTGCGCGAGGTGTGGGGCGAAATGGAGAAGCACTGGAAGGTGCGCAACATGCTCGTCTGGCACCTCCCGAACCGCAACCAGGGGTATGCCGGACAGCATAAGTTTTTCAGCAAACACGACATCGCCATGGTTGGAACGACCGAGGAATTCGGCGGCCTTAACTTGGGCGACGAGGAGGGTTTGTTCGAGGAGGAATACCGCACCGCGCTCTTCGGTATCGCGGGAAAGCCGCACTGGGAGCCGTACGGCAAGGACAAGAAGTACTGCCCGACCGATTTCCTTGACTACAATGCCGCTGACGAGAAGTCTTCGGGCCAGGGCATCATCTTCGGTGTGAAGCCGCTGCCACTGCTCATCCCGTACATCAAGGTGCTCACGCGCCGCGGGCAGCTCGTGCTCGAGCCGTTCGGCGGTTCGGGCTCAACCCTCATGGCGTCGGTCGCGCTCGGGCGACGCTGCTGCATCATGGAGAAGAGTCCCGTATACGCAGAGGTGATTCTCAATCGCTGGGAAAAGCACACGGGGCAGAAGCGCGTAAAAGTGAATGGCGTATAGCAAGAACATACGGAAGAAGGTGCTCGAAGACCTTGCGAGGACCCCGTTCATCGCGCATGTTGCGCGTAAGCACGGCATTGACCGCTCAACCATATACCGCTGGATGAAGCGCAATCCGGAATTCGGCCGTCTCGTCGAAGAGACTATGGAGTTCGCCCGGGAAGACCTCTGCGACGTCGGCGAAATGCAGCTCGTGAACAAAGTCAAAGCGGGGGACATGGGAGCAATAAAGTACTTCCTATCGAACAACTCCCCGCGCTACGCACCAAAGGCATCTGAGTATTCGGACACGCGTCAGAGGCGGCGGGAGAGTCCTATGCTTGTCGATATTGAGGACCAGGACGATGGAATTCTCGTCAGCAAAGAAACGTTCGAACTGCAGAGGCGGAAGCGCGAACGCGAGCCTAAGAGCTCGCGAGATGTGGGCAGCTGAATATGGTAAGTGGAAACAGCTCGTAAGGACGGTGCGGGAGTCGTGGACCCCTTACTGAGTAGTCGAGGCGTTGCTGTACACCCGCTTATAAGCCGAATTCAATGTGGCGGAGGTTGTTGCATTCACTGTACCGGATACTACCGCCTGGTATCTTGCGAGCGCTGCCGTGCAGTGTTTAATTTCATAAAATTGATACCGTGCCGCGAGCATGTCGTTTACTGTGGCTGCTGGATGTTGAGAATAGTAGAAATTTGTGAATTGCTTAAAGGCAGCCATTTTCTCATTGAACGTGGCGTAGTCGTCAGGGCATTTAAGCGTGGCATAAAAAGCGAGTTGCGATGGGGACTCTGGTGTCGGTTCTGACGTGGTAGCGGTTCCGGAATACAATGCTGATGCCGGAGACATGGGGACATTTGGCGGAGTGGGATGTATGAAAGCCATGGCAACAAGGAACAGCATCAATACAGAAAAAGTGGTAAGAACCCATGAGAGTACTGGCCAGTCATGGAATTCTTGCCGAATCCTATTGAGGGTTTTTATCGCCATGCTCATCAATTATGTAATCGAACACGTCATAGTTCATCATGACAAATCCGTCCATGTATTCCCACTTGTCAGTAAATAGCTGTCTACTCTCATACAACCAAACTGAGTATAATTCTTTCCACTTTGGAGAGTTAAAGATGTATCGAGGATTGGTTTTCTCTAGCTCGTACTTGACTGCTTCACGAAAGTTCTCGTAAGGAATTGGCAATTTGAAGTTAAGTTTCGGCGTGTTATGTGCAGTGTCGGTAAAGCCTGCATAGTCCGTAACGCTGCGAACAACGGCTGCGATGTATGCTTGCAATATTCTATTCCGATTCTCCTCTCTTCGAACTAGATAGCGAGTTCTAAAACTAAAGAGCACTGTGGCAAATATCAAAATAGTCAAAACCTCCCCTTGAGTGGAGTCCTGCATACTTAGAACGTAACCAGCTCCGATTAGCAGTATGACTACAACGACTATAGTCTTTACCTCCCTAATGGTTAAAGATCGGATGTACGCTGCTTTGCCATCTGAAGATTCCTTTTCTCTCTGGACGTTTTTAGACAGGCTCATGGTTTGTTAGTTTTGACAGACGCATAAAAATCACACGTCGGTGGATGCTTCCGTTTTCACTCAGGGTACTTACGTTAATGATTTGACTGGGAGTCCTTTGATCTCTACTAGGTTTTGCAGCCATGCCCGGCACAGGGTTTATGCCTTTCATTAAGTTGCGGAACGGGTACATGATAGCCTGTATTAACCTACCGGTGTAGACCCTAGCTTAGATTTGGAGACTTGCGAAGGGGGTAGTTACCAACTCCCGCATCGCTGGACTATCGCCGGGATAGGCGTCATTGATTAGGCTGTATGGAAACGTTCGCATGTAGGACGATGTTTGAACCTAGATTCAATGGCAAGAAAAAGTATTTCGTGAAGGGTGTAACCAGAAGCCGTGGCGAGTTCTGCAAATTGAGAGTACTTCTCACCGAGCGCGCGACCGCTTATGGTTGTCACAAACGGAACAGCTCGGTTGGTCTTTGGGGGTGGTTCGTCGAGCACGGATTCAGCGCCAGTCATCTGCGCCTCGTTTCTTCCTTGAAAAGGGTCGATGTGCTAGTATTGTAAATACGAGGCAGTTACTTGCTGTTTCATCACTTTCATTCAATGCAATATTTAGGAGCCCTTATGGGCTTTTCTCTTTTGCTCGGCAGCATGTCGTTTTCTGTTAGAAACGCCGCTGCACCAACCATTGTCGCACAAACTGCAACAGTGATGCCGAGCTATACCGTTACACTTACGGCCTATAATGCTGTTCCAGAACAAACGAGCAATCACCCTTTTGTCACCGCTTCAGGCGCGTATTCAAATCCAGAAATCATCGCAGCGCGTTCACAAGATCTTGCGGACGAGCTACCTTTCGGTACCATCATTCAGCTCGACGGTTCAAACATTTCGTCCGACAACACCTGTGGATACAATGTCGTCGTTCCCCATATAGGATATCGAGTCATCGGAGACACGATGAATGCGCGGTACACCAATCGCATTGACGTCCTGCTTGATACGAAAACGAATTACATTGCACCTAACGGAAGTGTTGTAAATGCTGCCAATGTGCTGGGTATCTGTAAAGGTGTCACAATTCGTGTTGTGGGACATGTGGATATAAACCATCTCCCAAAGACGCAGGCCGAACTTGCAGCAATTGTCGAGAAGAGCGGCGCGCTCGCAGTGAAGTAACCTATCCTAGGTCGAGTATACTGAGACTGATATCCTGCCAGTCGCAATATGAATAAAGATCTAGCACGCCAACTCAGTCAATCCGAGCTCATAGACCGTCTCCAGACCTCGTTCAGCGGGCTTAATCAGAAGGAGGCAGAAAAACGCATTGTTAAGTATGGTCCAAATGTCATGGGCAAGAAAACTGCTAATGCCCTAGTCGTTCTCGGTCGCCAACTGAAAAGTTCACTAGTATACCTGCTCGTCATAGCAAGTGTCATTTCGTATAGCATCCACGACTACACCGATGGCACCATCATTTTGTTGATTCTCCTCATCAATACGTCGCTCGGTTTCTATCAAGAATATAAGTCGGAAAAAATAATCGAAAAATTATCACAATTCATCTCGAAACAGGTTAGGTTGAAACGCGATGGCAAAATAAGACTTCTTGACGACTCCCAGGTTGTTCCTGGCGATGTACTCACAGTACGCGAAGGAGACATCGTTCCAGCCGACATGCGGCTTCTTGAGGCCGACTACCTGCAAGTCAATGAATCGCAGCTTACCGGTGAATCGGTTCCTGTTATTAAACGCGTCTCGCCCGTATCGAATGCGCCATCGGAAACACTTCTTTATACCGGCAGTAGTATCGAAAAAGGAGTCGGCACTGGCGTGGTGTATGCGACAGGAAGAGATACGGAACTGGGGACGATTGCAAAGTTATCTACAGAAACTAAGAAGCAAACTCAGTACGAGAAGTCTCTTCAGTCATTGAGCGCACTTTTGGTGCGGGCCACTCTCATTGGGTTGACTCTCATATTCATTGTCAAACTACTTCTCAGCTCCGGCCGCTACGATATACCCGGCTTGCTGTTGTTCGTCATTGCTCTCGCTGTCGCGGTTGTACCCGAGGTGCTGCCAGTGATTTCAACGGTAACGCTTTCAATTGGCGCTATAAAGCTTGCAAAGAAACATGTGGTCGTAAAGCGCCTCTCGTCCTTGGAGGATCTTGGTAACGTAAACCTACTGTGCACCGATAAGACCGGCACTCTTACCGAAAATAAAATGGTGATTCGCTCAATTGCCACAAACGACGACGACTTGTTCGAGAAGCTGATGTACGCAACCATAACGCCGCTTAAGGGTAAGAAACGGAGATCTCAAAATTCGTACGACGACGCGTTTCTTAACTACGTCCAGGAACAGGTCGCCCGGGAAGCAAAAGAACTTTCCATCGTCAAAGAGATACCATTTGATCCTGACGTTCGCAGAAACAGGGTCATTCTTGAGGATGCGAAGACTCATACGCAATACCTGGTTGCTGTAGGAGCTCCGGAAATGTTGATTGAAATTTCCACATCCGGTAAAAAGTCGGAATATTCCCGCACGCTCATTGAAGAAGGGAAGTCGGGCCTGCATCACCTTGCTTTGGCATACAAAGAAATCACCTATACAGACGATTTTGATATTTTGAAAAACGAACACGGAATGCACTTCCTGGGCTACGCCAGCTTTGAGGACCCATTACGACCGAGCACTAAGACAACAATTCAACATGCTCAGAAATTGGGCATCGAGATTAAAGTGTTGACCGGCGATAGCAGAGAGGTGGCTGAGTATGTTGGCAAACAAATTGGGCTTGTACAGGAAGGAGAGCGCGTATATCTCGGAGATGAGCTGGAAACATTGTCTCCTCAAGAATTCAGCGCTACAGTACTCAGCTCAAATGTCTTTGCGCGGGTCTCGCCTGCGCAAAAGTTTAATATCATCGCCGCACTCAAGAAGGAATACGTCGTCGCCTATCAGGGTGATGGGATCAATGACGCACCTGCGCTGAAACTAGCGGATGTTGCTATTGCCGTTAATACGGCAACCGACATTGCGAAAGAAAATTCCGATATAGTACTTCTTAATAAAAGTCTTGAGGTTATTGTGAACGGTATCAAGTATGGCCGATCGATTTTCGTAAACATCAATAAATACGTCGCGTATACCATGGTCAGTAATTTCGGCAATTTCATTGCGCTCGGCGTCTTGTATCTCTTGTCCACTGAGTTGCCGTTGCTTCCGGTACAGGTGCTTCTAACGTCTGTCGTTGCCGATATCCCTCTCATTGCGGTATCTACAGATACCGTTGATGACGCCGAGGTCATGCGACCGGAAAAACACAACATGAAAGAGATCATGCTGTTGTCGTTAGTGCTCGGTGTGCCGACGGCATTGTTTGAGATCTTTTACTTTGTGCTCGTAAAGTCGCAACCGGAAAAGCAGGCACAAACAAGTCTCTATGTATTCATTACATTCCTGTCGTTTGTCGTGTTTTACGCGATTCGTAACAGAGGCCACTTTTGGAAAACGAGAGCGCCATCTCACCTACTAAACGTATCATTTCTGCTTGCGTCGGTGTTTTCCTTGGCCATAGTTTATATTCCCCAGTTTCAATCTTGGCTTTCTTTTGCATCACTACCAACCGGATCGGTTATCACAATCTTTGCCCTTATGGCCGTTTATTTGTTTGCCCTTGATTTTGCGAAGGTCTTTTACTACCGACAGGGCCGTACGTAGAGCGTAGTGGTTACTATAGTGAGTCAGCGTTCACAGGAAGCAATAGCAGTAGTCCCGTTGCTCGCCCGTGATAGTAATTGCCGTTTTTACATATCCTCGTACGGGGCTCTGTTGACTGGCAGAGTCAGAGCAGCATTATCCGACACTCCTGGAACGACGACATCAAGAAGCTCGAAACCACCAAGAGCAACCGCGAGCGCCCCATGCTCACGAATGTAGACGTATGTGCTGCGCCCTTTGCGCAAAAAAGGGGATGGGGCATGTGTTCACCAAAGACAACGGCCAGTCACTCGACGGGTGGCTATCTGCAACGCCGTCTGCACATACTCTGCGAGAACGGCTGAGTCAGGCATTTGAAATGCTGAGCCCACGAACAATGCTCAATCAGAATCTTGGGCAACCAATGGGCAACCAATGGGTCGCACATCTTGCCGGGAAGAGGACTTAAATACCCTCCCTCAAGAAAGCCAGTATCGAAGTGTCGTTCGTGAAGCTGGAGAAGTGAGGCTCACTTAGGAGAACCCTTTTGCCCACCCTTCGCGTCTCGCTTCTTGCGTTTCGGTCGACAGACGGGGCATGAACCGCTACCGCGATACTGGTGTCCTTTGCTACATACTTGCCATTCGTCGCCGATCTTTTCCATAGCTGCTATTTTAGCAAGGTCCTAGGTCGTGGCGCTACGGCGCCTCTGAGATCTCAAACGCATCGTCGAGATCGAGGCCGAGTTCGTCGGCGACATTCTGAACCTTCTGCGCTTCGCCAAGTGTGAGGCCGCTGTCTTTGTCTAGCTCGAAGGGGTTACCAACTTCTCGGGCTCTCAGGACGCCCTAGACTCATTAGGGGGTCTGCGTCATCAATGGTGTTGTATGAACACAATAGAAGCACCAGCAGGATTCCCAGCCAAGCAGATACAAGCCCCCATTAAGGTCAAATTCTGCCTTTATGCTCGTAAGAGCACGGAGAGCGAGGAACGGCAGGTCCTGAGTATAGATAGCCAAATCAAAGAGATGCTTGCGCTCGCGGAGCGCGACGGCCTTGAGGTGGTGGCGCTCAAGCGGGAAAGCCATTCGGCTAAGGATACCGGCCAGCGGCCGGTCTTCAACGAGATCGTGGAAGAAATTAAAAGCGGCAAGTACAACGGCATCCTTACCTGGGCAACGGACCGCATCAGCAGGAACGCTGGCGACCTCGGCCGTGTCGTAGACCTTATGGACGCCGGGTACCTCGAGGAAATACGCACCTTCGGGCAACGGTTCTCAAACAATCCGAATGAAAAATTCCTCCTCACGATCTTGGGAGGTCAGGCAAAGCTTGAGAACGATAATCGTGGCATAAACGTGAAGCGAGGGCTCAGGGCGAGAGTGGAGATGGGACTGTGGCCAACCGTGCCGCCGACCGGATACCGCTCCCAGAAAGATATGGAGAAGCGCTGTCAGATGGTTATCGACCCCGAACGCGGACCGGTTGTGCGCAAGATGTTCGAAAAGGTGGCATACGAGAAATGGTCGGGCCGGAAAGTGCACCACTGGCTCAAGTTCGAGCTCAACTTCAAAACGAAAGGGAACAAGAACCTGGCATTCAGCAATGTGTTCCGCACCCTCCAGAATACCTTCTACTGCGGCACCTTCGAGTTTCCGAAAGGAAGTGGCAATTGGTACCAGGGCAAGCACGAGCCCCTGATTACGAAAGAGCTCTTCGACCAGGTGCAGTCGCAGCTGCGCCGAGAGGTCGTAGTGCGCGAGAGCAGGGAGTTCGCCTTCACGCGGCTCATGACCTGCGGCCAGTGCGGCTCCGGCATAAGCGCGGAGGAGAAATACAAGCCACGCAAAAACGGCACCACCGCCCGCTATGTCTACTACGGCTGCAACCGCTCCAAGGACCACTACTGCAAGGGGAACAAATATCTGCGTGAGGAGGAGCTCATCGAGCAGCTTATAAAGATATTCGACAAGATCGACTTCAACGAGCTCGACGTAAAAGCGAAGTTGCGGGATGAGCTAAGGCGTTATGGCCGCTTCCAACGGACCGTACTTGGGCTGCCGAACCCGGCAAGTCCCGATCAAGAAATCGATGTCTCAACCTACGCCAAATATATCCTGGTCGACGGTTCGAAGGAGGAGAAGCGAGAACTGCTGGGCTGCCTAAAGACAAAGCTGCGCGTAACTAGAGGCGCAATTTCGGCTGATTGAAATATTATGAAAAATGGTCCAATATGCAAGTACTGCGCTAAGTATTCTTTTCTAGCTTGGCCCTTTATCTACATGAAAATCTCGCCGATTCTCAATTCTCCCTATGCGGAACCAGGCCGCTATTTTAAATCCGACGAACGCGGCCTGACTGAAGAGGTTATCGAGTCGCGGCGTCCGAGCACGGTTCAGATCCCCATAGCCCGTCCGCGTGGGCGTGGTGTTGCCCAGGCACGGCACGACCCTGCGGCGCAGGCGTGGAGCAGCGAGCGCCTTCAGGAAAACGAATTCGTCAACAAGATTCGGGTGAAAGTGACCGAATGGCGGAAGGCTGGATATTCCGGCACGACCAAGACAACCCAAGACCTCCTCCGGTACTGGACCGACGACACGCGCGAGAACCGCCTTTTCTTTTGTCAGATCGAAGCGCTCGAAACACTCATTTATATAAACGAGGTCGCGGAGAAAGTCGGCGAGCACTGGATCATCAACGAGCTCAAGACGGTCAATCGCGATGCGAACGGCGGTCTCTACCGCCTCGCGTTTAAGCTCGCGACCGGCTCCGGCAAGACCGTCGTCATGGCGATGATCATTGCGTACAACACGCTCAACAAAATTCGATATCCGCAGGACACGCGCTTCACGGATACGTTCGTGGTCGTCGCGCCAGGCATCACGATTCGCGATCGTCTGAACGTACTCCAACCGAACAATCCGCACAACTATTACCGCGAGCGCGAAGTGGTGACGATTACCGACATGGAGGATCTCAATCGCGCGAACATTCTTATCGTCAACTACCAGCAGATGGTGCTTCGTCAGAATCCTCGCTTTGCGATCGGTGGCGTCATGAAAGCCGCAGGGCTCATCAACGAGGATGTCGTACAGGAAACGCCGGAAGCGATGGCGCGACGCGTCTTCAAGCAGGTCGCCGGCAAGTCGCGCATTCTTGTCATCAACGACGAGGCGCATCACTGCTACCAGGAGAAACCTACGGACGAAAAGCTCTCTGCTGATGAGCACGCCGAGGCGGCTGAAAACAACAAGGCCGCGAGAGTCTGGCTCGCGGGGCTCACGACACTCGCGTCGCGTTCAACCGTGAACGCGGTCATCGACCTCTCAGCGACGCCGTATTTCCTCTCGGGCTCCGGCTATCCTGAGGGTACGATTTTCCCCTGGGTCACATACGATTTCTCGCTTCTCGACGCCCTTGAAAGCGGCATCGTAAAGATCCCGCGCCTTCCGAGCGCTGACGATCGTATCGGGCGCGAGTCGTTGCCGGAGTTCCGGAATCTCTGGGTACACATTCGCGAGGAGCTTCCGGCCGAGCGTCTACCGGGCAAACTCGAGACGGCGCTTCTCTCCCTTTACGGCAGCTACGAGAAAAACTACAAACTATACGAAGAGGAAAAGAAGAAGCGACATAACGTCATGCCGCCCGTGATGATTGTTGTCTGCAACAACATGGCGGTTTCGAAGCTTGTATACGACTGGATAGCCGGATACGAATCGCAGACTGCGAGCGGCCAGGTATCAATCGAAAAAGGACATCTCGACGTATTCCGAAACGAGGACGGCTTCGCGCTCCGCGAAAAGCCCAACACCCTCCTTATCGACAGCGCGAGTCTCGAGAGTGGCGAGAGTGTGACGCCTGAGTTCAAGAAAACATTCGCGCGAGAGATCGACGAATTCAAGCAAGAATACAAGCGCCGCTTCCCAGGCCGCGATGAGCCGACGGATGAGGAGATCCTCCGAGAGGTTATGAATACGGTCGGCAAGCCGGGACGCCTTGGCGAAAACATCAAGTGCGTCGTATCGGTCTCCATGCTCACGGAAGGATGGGACGTGAACACGGTGACGCATATTCTCGGCGTCCGTGCCTTTTCGACACAGCTCCTCTGCGAGCAGGTTGTCGGGCGTGCGCTCCGCCGCGTCGACTACACGCCGGACGAGAACGGCCTATTCCGCGCCGAGTACGCGGAAGTGTACGGCGTGCCGTTCATTCTTTGGGATTCGAGCGGTACGCCGACGCCGCCTCCGGAGCCAGTCGAGTACCATCACGTGAAGACGCTTCCAGAACGCGCTGCTACATACCAGATCGAATTCCCGCGCGTCGAGGGCTATCACTATGAAATCGACGAGAAAAGACTTGCGGCGAAATTTACCGACGACTCGAAAACGGTCATCGAAAACGAGACGACGAAGGTCGTGCTTGAGGGCATCATCGGCGCGGAGACGACCGAGACGATGGAAAAGATCCGCGAACGACGGGAAGGTACGGTCGTCGAGATGCTGGCGAAGGAACTCCTTGAGCGGTATTACCGCGACGCGTCCGGGGCATCGAAATACTGGCTCTACCCACAGCTCCGCAAGATTGCCGAGAAGTACGTGCGGACGCAGGTCATCCTTAAGGACAACATGTTCATCGGTTATCTCTCAATTGGCGAATATCTCCATGGCGCATCCGAGAAGACCCAGCACGCGATCGTGAAAGCGAATCTCGACGATCAGGAGGGCGAGCGCAAACTCCTCCCCGTCCTTTCCAGTCGCAACCCGCGCGGCTCAACCGCGGGCGTCGATTTTCTCACGACACGGCCGGTCTTCGAGACGACGAAGAGCCATTTAAACTACGTCGTCGCCGACACCGAGGTTTGGGAACAGGGCGTCGCGAAGCGACTCGAAGACATGGAGGAAGTCATCTCGTATGCGAAGAACTACAAGCTCGATTTCACCATCCCGTACGAGCGCAACGGCGCGATCCATCTCTACTACCCCGATTACATCGCGCGGATCCGCTTGCCGAACGGCGACGTGCTGAATTTACTTATCGAGGTAACCGGCGAGAAGGATCAGAAAAAAGTATCGAAGGTGAAGATCACGAATGACCTCTGGATTCCGGCGGTCAATAACCACGGCGGCTTCGGTCGTTGGGCGATGGTCGAGATCCGCGACATTCACGAGACGCAGAAAACAATACGCGAAGTCATCGCGAACCAAAGCTAGTACAATAGGCATATGGCATCACGAAAGAAAACACCAGAACTATCAACGGCGGCAGCTGTAAAAAGCTACAAACACAAGACGACGCGTACACGCATCCCGACGCAGGAGGAATCGCGGGATCTTTCTCCGCGCGAAAAGCAGCAAGTGAAGAAAAAATACGCATACGATCCGTCGCTCGATCCGCAGCTCGTCTGGGCTGGTAAGGAGGAAGAGGGCGCTGAGATGAGCGTCTCAACTGTACCGATTTACGTACAGGAAAATATCGCTCCGGAAGGCATCATCGCGCGGCTCAAGATGCGGGCTAATGAAGAATTGCCGATGATCTCGCTCTTTGGCGACTTCGCGGCCGACCAGGCGCATCAGGCGGTCGATTTCTATAAGCACGAAGATAACTGGAAGAACCGCATGATCCTGGGCGACTCGCTCGTCGTCATGAATTCGCTTCTCGAGAAGGAGGGTATGCGCGGGAAAGTACAAACCGTCTACATCGATCCGCCATACGGCATCAAATTCGGTAGCAATTGGCAGGTCTCAACGCGCAAGCGTGACGTGAAGGATAACAAGCTCGACGACATGATCCGCCAGCCGGAACAGATCAAGGCATTCCGCGACACTTGGGAGCTCGGTACCCATTCTTACCTTTCGTATTTGCGCGATCGCTTCCTTGTCACCCGTGATCTTCTGACAGAAAGCGGCTCGTGCTTTGTGCAGATTGATGATGCCAATGTTCATCTGGTTAGAGTACTCATGGACGAGGTCTTCGGAAGCGGGAATTTCATTGCGCTTATCCCATTCAGGAAAAAGACAATGCCCCTCGGCGCAAAATTCTTGGAACAAATGAACGATTTCATAATTTGGTACGCGAAAGACAAGGACTCGCTTAAATACCGTGGTCTTTTTGTTGAGACAATCACTGAGGGTGATTTCCATTACAAGTGGTATCGCATGCCAGATGGTTCTCATCATCAAATGACACGTGAGCAACTAAATAACCACAAGCTGCTACCAAAAGGCGCTCAGGTTTATTTACTGAAATCTCTCATCGCATCTGGCACGAACCCAAGCGGCCAATTCGATTTTGAATTCGAAGGAAAGAAATATTCGCCGGGACCGCCGGGTTACGGAACCACCAGAGAAGGCCTTGAGAGGCTTGTAATGAAGGGTAGGGTTCAAGTTGAAGGAAACAGACTAACCTACCGGTACTTCGAGGAAGACTACCCCGTAAGCAAATTATTGGCCTCCTGGGGAGATACCGTTGGTGCTGACAACAAAAAATACGTTGTTCAAACAAACACAGAGGTTATTCGGCGATGTATTTTAATGACAACCGATCCGGGAGATATCGTCCTAGACCCAACATGTGGGTCAGGGACGACTGCATATGTTGCCGAGCAATGGGGCCGACGCTGGATCACAACTGACACGTCACGCGTTGCGCTCGCACTTGCTCGCACGCGGCTCATGACAGCTCAATACCCATACTTTAAGCTCAAAGAAAACGGGAGCGACGAGAGAGCAAACGTGGCAGATGGATTCATCTACAAGACCGTCCCGCACGTGACACTCAGGTCGCTTGCGAATGATGAGCAGCCCGAAGAGGAAGTGCTTTATGACCAGCCCCTAGAAAATAAGGATGTCGTACGCGTCTCCGGTCCTTTTACGGTCGAGTCGCTAGCGCCACATCGTGTATCCGATGCACAGGAAATGATCGCGTCGGAGCGATTCGTCGAAACAGTTGTTGAGAACCTAAGGTCTGCGGGGGTGCAGACCGGTGAGAAAGGCGCCCGTGTCGAATTCGAGAATCTTGAGATCCTGCCGAGTGGACCCGAAGTGCAAGCGGTTGGCGAATACAAGACTGTCGAGGGCCTTAAAAAGGTCGCGGTCGCCATCGGTCCTGAATTCGGTAGCGTTGACGATGACTTCGTCCGCGACGCTATCCGCGTAGCGAAGAACTTTGCCGATTTGCTCGTGGTCGCAGCAACTTCTTTTGACGCCTCAGCGTTTACCGAATCCGAACAACAGGAGGGATTGCGCCTTATGAAGGTGAAAATCAACCCAGATCTCTCGATGGGCGATCTCCTCAAGAAGACCGGCTCCGGCAACCTATTCATTGCCTTTGGCGAGCCGCAGGTAAATGTGAAGGAATCGAAAGATGGTGTCACCGTCGAAATCGTCGGTATGGACGTATATGACCCCGTGAAAAGCGAAATCCGCTCATCCGGTGATGGTGAGCTCGAGCACGATATTGCCGCGTGGTTCATCGACACGAACTACAGTGACGAAGCATTTTTCGTCACTCACGCGTATTTCCTAGGGGCAGACAACCCGTATGAGAAGCTCAAAAAGGCCCTGAAGGCGGACATTCCGGAGGATGTGTGGGATGAACTCCATTCGACTACATCACGTTCGTTCCCGAAGCCTAAGACAGGCAAGATCGCCGTAAAGGTCATCAACCACTACGGCGACGAAGCGATGAAAGTCGTGGAGATGTGAATGCGCGTCGCATCCACAGCGAGCGACTATCCGGCCAGCGCATGTTACGTGTAAAATATATCCATGGACCCGTGTCGTATTGATCTTCAAGAAATGAATCAAACAAACGACACAATCATTCGGGAAGCGTTGGTCAATCGGCTCGTCGTTGACTATCCGAATTACCGCGTCATACCTGAGTTAGGAGTCTGGCATGGAGCTGCTAGGATCGACGTCGCCGTCGTGAACGGTTCTCTGCGGGGTTTCGAGATCAAGAGTGATCGCGATACGCTTACCCGCTTGCCAGAGCAAATGCATGCCTACAACAGCATATTCGACCAGGTAACCCTTGTAGTGGGCAGCAAACATTTCGTGGATGCGTTTAGAATGGTGCCCGATTGGTGGGGTATCGAGACGGCCCGCGTGGACGAGAATGGTACGGTCTTTTTTAACCACATCAGGAGTCCACAAAATAATCTTGAGCAGGATAGTATTTCGATTGCACGACTGCTATGGAGGCACGAGGCTCTCGAGAGGCTTGAGGATTTGGGCAAAGCCGATGGTGTTCGAACAAAACCACGAGAGGCTGTGTATCAACGGCTCGCTGAATCGCAGAAGATCGACTCTCTTAAAGAGTACGTGTGGGATGTTCTTAAATCTTCCCGGCAAGACTGGCGGTCTGACGTGCAGCTAGCGTGATGTGGTGGTTGATACCAATGGTAAGCCAGGTCGCCGGGCTCCCCGGCTTTTGATTTTCAGCTGCTGCAATTCGAGTGATTTCTGCATCACCAAAACTAAAACCAGACTTTTTGTAGAAAACTCGATTGATGAGCGTGCGTGCATGGCCGATGTATTGCTCTCGCCCGGGCCCTTTTTTACCAGTCTTGCTGTTGATATGACCCGGCTTCGTCCCCCGGAAAATCCACCATTCACCATCATCCGTGTATCGCACGCTCGCACTGCCAATGGCAGCTACATACTCATAGAACGGATGTTGAATGGTGTAGTCGGAGAACAACGGCTTACGAAGTAAGTCTGTCTTTTGAAGCTTATTCCACAGTTTCCAATCAAACCGCTCTAGCTGGTGTACATCGCCCGGGAGAAAGTCGGACAAATCTTTAGGAAACACACCTCCCGATACGATGAATGAACGCCACTTTTGCAAGTCCGGGAGGATCTTCAGTTTCTTCACAACATCAGCGACGGCCGTATCCTGATCAATGACGCGCAGGTCGATGAGTAGATCTATTTTCCCTATATCGAGCTGGTTCTCCTTGACGAAGGTAGCGATTTGAGACGACAGGTTGGGCTCTTTGAGATGTGACTTATCGATACGTATGCAGAGTCCATGTCCGCTCGATTTGGCGTATTTTACGGCAGCAGCACGGGTAGCCGCATCGGCGCTCGTGCCCATCATAGGAATAATGTACGTTACAGGAATTGAAAACAGATCCAAATCCTTCGACGATGCGAGAATTTGCTCAAGCGAAGATGCCCTGATGTCTGCGTCGAGCTGCTGGACGTCGATAAGCATGTGCATCTGACCGCATGACTTCAACAAATTCTTGGCAACATCCGGGAGCTCTTCCAAGAATTTCTCCTTACGCGTCTTTGTAATGATGATTTTGTCGCCTTTACGAGTGATTGACGGAGCGGGCATCACAAATTCTATTAACGGCGTGATATTCCCTCGGTCTTGCGGGAAAAGCTTCTCCAGCGCCTTTATTTCAGCTGGTCGCCATCGCAATATTGGGATGTAGGGTTTAATGGTAGCCATAGTTTAGTCGGTAAATTCCTCGGCAAAATACTTCTTAACGGATAGAGTCTCGTCGTTCACGATTTTATTCAGGTAGAAGAAGTTCTGATGCTTGAACCGAATCATTCCCGCTATGACTGCGGTCTGTACGCCGAGCTCGTTAGCTAAGTCTTCGGTAGAGAACTGGTTCGGCGTTGACTTCGCCGCGCTCGTCTCCCATTTGCTTTCCGGAAGAATAGATTCCTCTGCAAGTTTGTCTGCCTCCTGCTCTTTGGGATCAATGTCTATACCGTCCTTATCCTGCAATTTTTCGTCATAGAAGGATTCAACACCGTTGTTGTAATGGAGGGCAACATGTGCAAGCTCGTGCATCAATGTGAACCAAAAGTTATCAGGTCGGTCGTGACGGATAGTGAGTCCTATAACGGGATTCGCCTTGAATGCGAAGAACGTGGCACCATCGAGGTGTGTTTTTGGGAGATGCGGCTCAATGACTAATTTAATGCCGTGTTTTTTAAGGTAATCTCGTGCAAGCACAGGTCCTTTATCTCTGGTACTCAGATTCAGTACCGCGCACATAAATGAGAGCGTTACCGTGCCGTCTTTGAATTTCGCTGGCACTTTTATTTTCTCTGATTTCTGCAACACACGCTTCCCCCAAGCGAGCAGGGCATTATTGTCGGTACGTGGCGCGGACCGAAAGCTTGTCTTCCGATATAAAACGGCTGGTTGCATGTGACCGAATGCTGCGAAGAATCCGCTTATCAGTTCGGATTTGGTGTGATCTTTCATTGTCTTCTTGCCGAAGTAGCCGCGCCGCTCCATCGTCTTAACGAGCGCAGTATCCCAATTCTGTGATTCGAAATCTCTTGACGGTTTTTGTATGAGAACTTTCGCTGGAATGCCAAGACCGGCAGAAAGCGCCCTCACCATGTCAAGCGTGAGCTGACGTTTCCCAGAAAGTACTTCAGAGACTCTTCCCGCACTGCCGATATATGGCACAAGATCCACAGGCTTAAGATCTTCCTGCTCCATGCGGAACTTGATTGCCTCAATCGGGTCGGGGAGATGCTCCGGAAAGCTCTTCGATTCGTATTCCTTGACGAGCGCCGTGAGAAGTGTGAGTCGATCTGCGTCTGCGGAACCGGATTCCGGGTCGCGATCGACAAGCGTCTCGACGAGTCGAAGCGCGCGTTCGTAGTCTTCTTTGGTTTTTATAATTTTTATATCGTCCATATGCTATTCAATAGGCCACTCTTCGTACTCTTGGTGTGTACCGATCGCCTTCACTATCACGATACCGGTGTTGTATGCGACCTTGACCCACAACCGATACCTGTTCCAGCAAATGTCGAATATGGCTTGTTGTTTACCGGGAAGGCTTGCCTTCGGATAACGCCGTTTGAGGTCGTGCGGTGTTCCCCAACTAGCGTTCTCCACTTCGGCTTCCCACGCTTCGACCTGTGAGCGCGCATCGGGATGCTCATTTTTGAAGGTATCCAAGGTGTCTTTTCCAACTAATTGCATAGCCGTGGTTCGCTCTTAGTACCTCCATGTTGACTCCCATAGCGGGAAGTATATTATAGATACCACCTGGCGGTCAAGGGTCCCCCTTGTGGTCGATGAATCAGGTTTATCAGCATTAAGACATTGAGGCATATGGCTTCGAGAAAACAAGTCGAGGAGGTCTGGGGGAAGGGCCGAGAGATACGCGGCAAAGATCCTGACACGTGGCGGAAAGACACATACGGAAACACGATTCGTTTTGGCTCATATGGCACGTGTGGTGATTATGGTTGGGAAATCGACCATAAAAATCCAGTGGCCAATGGCGGAACGGACCATGCGCGAAATTTGCAGCCGCTGCATTGGGAGGAAAACCGCGAGAAATCGGACAAAATCCAGCACAAGGGCAAGTAACAAAGGTACCTGGAGAAGCACGGCTATCCCAGAAAGCACCATGCACAAAACATGGTGCTTTCCAGTATAAGGCTCCCGGGTCTGCACGATAAAAAAGTCTGAGGGTAGTGGATTTGGGCCTTCGGGTTGACACCGATAAAAAAGTGTGTTGGCGGAGGCGAAGGGATACGAAAGCTCTCGGGTCGTACCTTCGCCATGGCTTAGAATATAGCTTCCTTATTTTCGGTGTTTGGTTCGAATCTCGTCGGGGTTCGACTGTTTTAATTTGCCACCTCCAACTTGCGCCGAAGTACTACTGTCCCAAAAACGTGATACGCAATATCTGCCGAGAAGTGCGCGATGATCGCAGCTTCTATGCCGTATGTCCAAAATAGCCAGCCGCACACAAGCCCGACCGGAGCATTGAGGATCAGTGTTCGCGCAAGCATTACCCCCGATATGTTACCAACCAGTGCTTTCAGCGCAGGCAAATGGCCGATACCGAACACAATCGCCATCACGACGTTTACGCTCCAAAAGATAAGCGGGTTCGGCTGCCATACAAACGACAGGAGCCAGACGAGCACAGAAAACCCAAACAGGCGCATCAACAGCTCTTCGTTGATACCGCCATAGAAAGCTGCGAGGAAATTTTCCAGCATAGTCGTACTTTTTGCCGCATCAAGAATCGGTTGGGGCCAGTACGGCAGGAAGAACAAATCTGCGATCAAAAGAACTGCTCCAGCAAGAACGCCGAAAGCAACCGCGATCTCAAGACCGACACCTGAAGGAAGGGGTGTGCTGGCGAGTATTGCTTCAATGTATGGAGCACCAAGTGCGACTGTGTGAGATGCAAGCAAGCCTACCGCAATCGCGATTCCACAGAGAACTGCAGTCTGAACCACCGATAGAAGAGTTAGTATCGGAACGGATATCTTCAAAGGTTTCTTTTGCGCGGACGATCTCAATAGCCGCAAGCTATACGGAACAACGGCCGCCGTGCCGACAATCGAGGCGAGAAAAAGGATGGAGAATTCAGGCAAGAATAGGGTCATTGCACTCAATTAAAAAATTCCCGGCACGAGATGCCAACGAACTTTGGCGCAGTATTCTTTGTAGCCCGAGAGGTTGGCGGAGAGAAATTTCTCTTCGTCGAAGAGCCGCCATACGAAACCGAGTGTCGTGAGTGCAGCAGGAACCAGAGTCCAGTAGGAGCCGAGCGCAAAGGACATGCCGATGAAATACACGAGTGCGCTCGCATACATAGGATTGCGCACGATGGCATAGGGGCCGGTGGAAATGACCTTCTGATTCTCGGTCACCTCGATCGTTGCCGAACCAAAGGAGTTTTCTTTCACAACGCGGTACACCATCCACATGCTCACGAAAATAAGTACATCTCCTGCCAGCATCAGTCCGAAGGGCACACTTGACCAGTGGAAGCGATGGTCGAGACCGGGCACAATGAACAAAGCGATGCCCGGCAATCCTGAGAGCGCGACGATGATTTTCTGGATGGGCCGTTTCTCAGCGAGCGGACCGAGTTTCGTTCTGCCTTCGCGAAGCACCGGGTCCTTAAGCATGATCCGTACGTACGGCACGCTCGCGAGTAGTGTCACCGCGAGATACGTCCATGCTTGCCAGTATGCGAGCGTGCCCGCAGAAAGGAATAGTGCAAGTGAGATGACGGCCAAAGAGATGGCCGTCATCGTGAAAAGCTTTAGCGCGGGGTTCTTCATGACTATAATCGTAGCATTGCCGATCGATTAGAATTTCAGGGAAAAGTTCGGAATCCCTTCGCCCTATCTAGCTTTTCTAAAAACGTGCTGCGTAATAATGGCTACAAATAAGACTCTCGGGTCTGTCCGATACTAAAGTCTTCGGGCGGCAGGATACGAAAGCTCTCGAGTCGTACCTTCGCCTATGGCTTAGAATATAGCTTTTTATTTTTACGCGTTAGTTCGAATCTCGGCGGGTGTAAAATCAATGCGATGGAGGCTGTGAAAAGATTTATACCGGGCAAGACTGGGCGGAACACCGTTACCGCTGTTTTCCTCCTTGTCATATTCTTTCTGATCAACAGGGTTGATGTTTCCAACTGCGTCGTCGCACTTGTCGCAGTTGCATTCACGTGGCTCTTTTTGTTGACGCTGCGGAGCAGATCAAAAGTCGCGCAGATTATTTTCGGAATAGTATGGCTGCTCTTTTTGCCTAACGCTGCATATTTATTCACCGATGCGGGGCACGTCGTGTATCAATGGGAATACGTGGTGCCCGCATCCGGCCATACCTTGCTCATCGCACAATATATATTGCTTGAGCTGTTCGCCGTACCGACGTTCATTTTTTCGTTCTATCCGTTCGAGATCATCACGGATCGTGTACGAATCTTCCGAGAAAGGAAAATTCTGTGGCTGATAGTATTCAACCTTGTCGTCGGATTTGGAATTGTATTAGGCAGATTTGAGCACATAAATTCCAACGTAATTTTTACTGATCCGCTCCACCTACTAATACTGATCGCATCCATTTTCGCTTCTGCATATCTTTTGGGATTGGTGATCTTGTTCGGGATGCTCTGCGCCGCTATATACTTCCTGTTCCGCAGATTAGCGATTCGCGTAATCGGATAAATTGCTATGGCAACCAAACAAGAAGAGAAACGATTTTCAATTGTGAAGCGAGCGAAAAGCTTCACTCATGCGGGGCGCGGGATCTGGCTTGTCATCAAAACGACTCACAACGCATGGGTAGACATTGCAATCCTTCTCGTCGTAATCGCACTCGGCTTCTATTTCCGCATCACGCAAGCCGATTGGATGCTCATCGTCTTCGCCGCTGGACTGGTGCTCGCCGCAGAAGCGTTTAATACGGCGATAGAGATAGATATCGACCTGACATCGCCCGAGTACCATCCGTTCGCGCGTGATACGAAGGATGTTGCCGCCGGAGCAGTGCTCATTGCCGCCATCGCAGCTGCCATAATAGGGCTTCTTATCTTCGGACCGTACCTTCTCGCACTACTGCACTAACGGCCAAAGTTCGGTGTCCCTTCGCCCTATCTAGCTTTTCTAAAAACGTGCTGCGCAATAACGGCTAAGAATAAGGCCTTCGGGTCTGTCCGATACAAAAGTCTTCGGGCGGGCCCACCAGGACTCGAACCTGGGACGGCGGTTTTGGAGACCGCTGTTTTACCACTAAACTATAGGCCCTAACGCGCTTTACGATACCAGAGAGCGACGAGTGGGGAAAGCGCGCCACGCCCTGCCGCGTCGCGCTATCATGGGCGCATGAGTTCTCGCAGGATGCTTACAGGGTCTGCGCTTCTTGCGTTAGGGGTAGCTACGGTCTTGCCGCCTCTGGCGCACGCTACCGGCGTCCCGTTTTTTGGACCAATTGTGCCCACGCTCAACCAGACCTGCGCGGGGAATTTCAATGGCCTTATACAAACCGTAAACAATCTGCTGGCGTTTACGGTTACGATGGCCATCGTGTTCATTGCACCACTCATGATTGCTTACGCGGGCTTTCTGATGGTGTTCGAACCTGCGTCTCCAGGCGGGCACCAAAAGGCACGCAAACTGCTGGTTAACCTGGTGGTCGGAATCGTGGTGGCGCTTGCTGCGTGGCTAATCGTAAACATGGTGCTTGTTAGCCTTACTGCTAAGGGCATCGCCCAGTGGACGAGCGGTATGTTTGGGGGCGGAACGGCCGTGTGTTTACCGGTTAATGTAAGCGAAACCTATACGGGCACTATGGGCGCGACGACAGGGTCGGTCGTGGCTAACCTTTCGCCAACGGGCATGGGTGCGTGCGACCCCACACTCGTGCAGCAGGGTGCAGCTGCAGGTGGCTATTCTCTCTCAGTAGCGCAATCGCAAACGCTTGCCTGCATTGCCAAATTCGAAAGCGGGTGCGGAGCAGCTAACAAAAATTATGCCTGGGGTAAAGGTTCAAGCGCTGCAGGAGCTTTTCAGGTTCTTATGCAGAGCAACAGCTCATGTTACAACAACCAAGCGTGCGAGACGGCAGCGGGCGCCACGGGGCCGCTCAACTGTGCGAGCGGCTTTAGCGGCGGCAACCCGATTCCCGGGAGCCCGGTAGTCGCTCAGTGTGTACAGGCTGCTGCGAGCATCAGTTGTAGTTCATCGGCTGCAGCATGTCTTCTGGCAAACAACGGCGGAAGCTTCAGTCCTTGGACTGCTGATTCGCATAGTGCAAATCAGGCTGCTTGCATAGCGCAGTACTAATGCTAAACGTATGTATCTGAAACACATTCTTGCGTGGACCGGTATCGTAGTGGCTGTCGCAGTTGTGTTCGGGTTTGTGTGGGTGTACCTGCTGTCGCCCGCGCCGCGGCAGACCACAGGACCACTACCGACGGGGACATTGCCAGTAAGTAACTCCATACCAGCGCAAAGCGGTTCGTTCACTGGTACGACGTCGGCTACTTCAGCAGCGCAAACGATAACAATCGCAGAGCGCGGCCAGGCGCCCGTAACGGTTCCGGACTTTATTCATAACGGCGTTACCCTAGCTGACTCGGCGAACCCTGGACGATATCTGCTTGCGGGCGATCTTGGGTACTGTCCAGTTGGCGGCGGGCCGTGCGGCACCGCTTCGACTACCGACTTCAATATTTTTTATGACAGCACCGGTCAGTATTTCCTCATAGCGCTTACGCAAGAGCCGATTGGCGCTGCTCGTCTCGCTGCGCAGCAGTTCCTCTTGCAAACACTTGGAATTACTGAAGCACAGGCGTGCGCACTCACGTACTATCTCGGCACAACCGTAGATGTGAATCCGGTGTATGCGGGGAAAAACCTCGGGTTTAGTTTCTGCCCGGGTGCGACGGTGCTTCCGCAATAGCGTGCTCGTCTCGCAGTTTTCTTAGCCACGCCTTCTGGCGCCGCGCATACTGCCAGAGTTTTGCTGAAAGCGCAGGAAGAAGAGATGCTTCGCTGCGCTCGCCTCGCAGGAATTCGCCCACCACGCGGTACTCAAGACCGAGCTCGTTTAACCGCGCGTCTCCGAGTGTATCTCGTGCCCACGCAGTCTCATGTATAAGTCCGCGTCCAAGCGCCTGCGCAAGCCGCGCGTCGATGCGCTCGCGTAATTGCAGCAGGGGAGGGTCGATGACAATCCATTCGGTGCGGTAATGCGCGGTTCTTGTAGTGCGCGAAGGAACACTACCGTGCGCGCTGATGATTTCAAGAGCACGGACGAGCCGACGACGATTGCGCGGGTCGAGTTCCTGAGCGCGCCGCGGGTCCGCTGCTGCTATGCGCGCGAGCAGTTCTTCATTGGTGAGCGGTTCAAGCGCACTGCGCAAGGCGTCGTTGGGGTCGGTGGCGACCGGGAGACCGTTCAGAAGGGCATCGAAATAGAAGTGAGTACCTCCAGCGAGTATCGGCAGCTTCCCGCGCGCGCTGATTTCCGCAATAAGCCTCGAGGCATCATCCACAAAGTCGCCAGCAGAGTAGACCTCGGTCGGTTCGCGTATGTCGATGAGGTGGTGCGGCACACCGCGCAGTTCAGTCTTGTTAGCTTTCTCCGTTCCTATGTCGAGATGTCGATATACCTGTCGAGAGTCAACCGAAATCACCTCACCACCTCGGGCAAGCGCTTCGGCAACCGCGCGTGCGGTCTTGCCCGAGGCGGTTGGCCCCGTGATGCAAAGTATATCGAGCGAGGTCTGGCTTTTGGCGTCCATTGAACGCGATGGTATCATGGCCCCTATACATTAATAAAATGCCATGAAGGAGACTAAAAGCAACTATTGCGAACATTGCGGGGAATTCCACGATACCGTGCGTGACTACGCCTCTCAGGTGAAGGTTGGCGAGCCGGTGCCCGACTTTGAGTTCGAGGCATACCAGGACGGGAATATATCGACACGCTCGATTTCGTCGCTGCGTGGCAAATGGGTAGTTCTGGTGTTCTATCCTGCGGACTTCACGTTCGTATGTCCAACCGAGCTTGAGGAACTTGCGGATCTCTATACAAAATTTAAGGAACACAACGCCGAGGTGATTTCTGTGTCGACGGACTCTGCCTACGTGCATAAGGCGTGGCATGAAAGTTCTCCGCAAGTAGGAAAGGTGCAGTACCCAATGGCCGCTGACCCTTCCGGCAAGCTCGCCTACGCTTTTGGGGTGCTCGTCGAGGGCGGCGAGCCGGAGCTTGTTGCAGACGAGGGATTTGCCCAGCGCGGTACGTTCATTATAGATACGGTCGGGACGCTCCGTGCGATGGAGGTGAGCGATAGTGCAGTCGGACGCAGTGCCGCTGAAGCGCTTCGCAAGCTTGAGGCCTGCCAGTTCGTTGATACGCACAAAGGACAGGTGTGTCCGGCTTCCTGGCAGCCCGGTAGCGATACAATTGAAGTAGAAAAGGCGCTTAAGCAGAAGCGCGGCGCATAGCGAGCGACACGCGCAGTAAAAAAGCAGGAACCCCTACGGCGCGCCGTAGGGGTTAGGGCTATCCATAAGCTCCGAGCTCTTCACGTATGCGTCGGACTGCTTCGCTAGGCGCATAGGGCCCGTCCGAGATTGGCCGACCCACAACAATGTAGTCGGCCCCAAGACGCGCTGCGTCTCTTGGAGTCATAGTGCGGGCTTGGTCGTTCACCGTGGCCCAGGCGGGTCGTATGCCGGGCACCAGCGTTTTAACGACTCCAGAAAACCCAGAGTTCGATAGCGACTGCAGTTCTTGTCCAGAGCATACGACACCGCCGATTCCTTCATTTGCGCAGAAACGTACAAACTGCAACACCTTCGCTGCTGGTTCACTGCCAAAAATGCTCTCGCACTCGCCGCTCAACGAGGTCAACACCGTTACGCCAAACAAGGTTGTGCGAATGCCCTCGGCGCCGATGTCATGGAGTTTCTTGCGCCAGCCGGTGACGGCCGCTTGGAGCATTGCCGTGCCTCCACTGGCATGAAGCGTAACGCCCCACACGGTACCGGTGAGGTTGTAGACGGCTCGCTGAACCGTTTCCGGGATATCGTGAATCTTCTGGTCCCAAAGTATGCGTTCCGGGCCCCAGGCAGCAGCAGCTCGGTCGGCAACGGACTTGCGCCTCCAGCCAGCGCGTGCGGTCATAGCTTCAAGTCCGACTTTGAGTATCTCAATCCCTGAGCCGCGAACTGCTTTGAGGAGCGCTCTCTCTTGCCGGCCGTATACACTGCGATCGAATGCGAACACCACTTCCGTTCGGTGTTTCGTCATTAACGGAACTCCTCTTGTTAAGGTCCGCCGCCATGATAGCACGCGTTAAATAGCCTTAGGATACGGTACGTATGTCGGGAGAGGCGCTAGCCGAACTTTGAAAGGTCTCTTTGTGCCGGGAGAGGCGCTAGCCGAACTCCAGAAAACTTACGTGTGCCGGGAGAGAGACTTGAACTCTCATGTCTTGCGACAGTGGGTTTTGAATCCACCGCGTCTACCATTCCGCCATCCCGGCGCGTGCCGCATACGCAACTCGCTTGTGCATACGGTAGCATTTCCAGCTCGTAATTTCATCGTGGTACAATCCGGCCATGAATGAGGAGACACGCTACATTCCGACAAGATACGATTCGGTGTATTGGGTAGATACGGAGAAAATTCGTCCAAACCCCTATCAGCCACGCCGCGACTTTAGTGAAGAAGGGCTGCGCTCCTTGGCTGATAGTATTCGCCAGTATGGCCTCTTGCAGCCACTGACCGTCACGCGTGAGGAGGTTGAGAAACCCGACGGGGGACTCGAAACACATTACGAGCTCATTGCTGGTGAACGGCGTTTGCGCGCGAGCAAACTTGCCGGTCTTAAGCAGGTACCGGTAGTAATTCGTACCGGCGAGAGTAGCTTGACCAAGCTTGAGCTCGCAATAATAGAAAACCTTCAGCGTGAGGATCTTAACGCAATAGATCGCGCGAAAGCGCTCCAGCAGTTGGTAAACGAATTTGGTATTTCGCACGGTGAAACAGCAGCAAAGATTGGGAAAAGCCGGGAGTATGTCAGCAATTCGCTGCGCCTCCTTTCACTGCCCGAGCACATGCAGATGGCAATAACGACCAAGGAGATTACCGAAGGCCATGCCCGTGCGCTGCTTGCTCTTGCTGACCGAATTGAAGAGCAGGAGACGCTCTTCAAGGAGATCGTCCTCAAGAAAATTACCGTGCGAGTGGCCGAACGCATTGCGCGTTCTATTGCGCAGGAGCGCGTGCGTAAACACCATCGCAAGACACCAGAAATGGCTGAGCTCGAACGCTCGCTCGCCGAGCGTCTTGGCACGCGAGTCATTATCGAAGCGGGCGTCGAGGGTGGTCGTCTCATGATTGACTTCTTTTCGCCTGAAGATCTTGCGGTGCTCGTTGCGACGCTCGCCGCAGAACATAGTACCGAGGCTCAGGTATCCTCCAGTGACATGCAAAATGAGGACATTCACGCATCAGAGGCGGAGATCGTCGTAGCGGAAATGCCGGTGTATCCCAATACCACTCAGCTCTCGGATGATCCGGTGGCGCCCGCCGCGTCAGAAGAACCGCGTGATGGAGAAGAGGATTTGTACTCGGTCACGTCGTTTACGGTGTAGCCCGCGAACCAGCCCTAGCGCCTCTAGGGTTGATTTGCGTGCTATTTCTTTACGTCCTCATGCGTAACGGTAGCGTGCTTCGTTGCGCCACGCCGTTTTCGGCGTTTCGTCTTGTCTGGTTCGGTCATTCCGAGTGCGAGGCGAATATGCTTGCGCGCCAGAGCCGTTTTTACGTGCTCGAGCCACTTCGGAGATGGATGGGCGCTGTCGCGCCGCAGTATTTCAACGATGTCACCATTGTTAAGCTTCGTTGCAAAAGAAACAAGCTTGCTGTTAACCTTTGCTCCCTGGAGATGGTCCCCAAGATCGGTGTGAATTGCGTAAGCAAAATCGATAGGTGTTGAAGAGATTGGTAGGTCAACCACGTCGCCCTGCGGCGTGAACACAAATACACGGTGAGAGAAGAAGTCCTCCTTAAGACCTTCAACAAACACCTGCGATTCCGCAATCGCTGCGTGGGCGTCCGCAAGCTCTGTGAGCCAGTGCGGAGACTCCGCAGCGTTCCTATCAGCTCCCTTCGTAGCGCTTGAAACGTGCATGAGCGACGGAATGAGCGAGCGTATCCATGAAAAAGAGAGAGCAGAGAAACGACTGCGCTGGACAGAGCGGGCGAGCAGCTCTATATCTTTTCCCAAAAGCTTGTAGCTCATGTGGGATGCAATGCCGAATTCGGCGTGGCGATGCATTTCTTCAGTGCGGATTTGTACTTCGACTACGCCCGCTTCACTCGTCATGACGGTCGTGTGTAGGGACTGGTATCCGTTCGGTTTCGGGAAGGCTATGTAATCCTTGAACTCGCCTGGAAGCGGGCGATAGAGCGCATGCACGATGCCGAGCGCAACATAGCAGACTTCGAGTTTCGGCACGATAATTCGCAACGCCGCAATGTCGTGAATGAGCGTAATGTCGTCGTGTTTGCGAATGAGTTTCTGGTGGAGACTCCAGAGACCTTTAGTACGAATGTCGGTGCGAAAGTTCTGCACGCCCTTCTTCGCAAACTCTTTGCGGAGCTCTTTTTGTACTTTCGCAAGACCTGTTTCCGTTTCTTTTGTCTTTGCTTTGCGCAATTCAAGCGTATGCGCATAGGCATCGGGGTCGATATGGGGGAACGCAAGGTCTTCTAGGTCGCGCTTAACCTGACCCATACCAAGCCGGTCGGCAATCGGGGCATAAATTTCGAGCGTCTCAAGCGCTATCCGGTGGCGCTTGTGCGGCGGGACATGTCCGAGCGTTTGCATGTTGTGGAGACGGTCGGCAAGCTTCACGATGAGAACGCGGATGTCGGACGCGGTGGCGACGAGCAGGCGACGGAGGCTTTCGGCATGGCGTTCTGCACCACGGTACTTGTGGCGGCCAAGTTTTGTGACTCCGTCAACAATAAAAAGCACCTCTTTCCCGAAATTTTTCTCAATCTCCTCTTCCGACGTTTGTGCATCTTCGACGGTGTCGTGGAGCAGCCCAGCTGCTATGGTTACCGCGTCCATGCCGAATTCGGCAAGTGTTTTTGCGACAGCGGCAGGGTGAATGAAGTAGGGTTCGCCCGAATAGCGGGTCTGGCCTGCATGTGCCTGCTCCGAAAATTCGTACGCACGCCGTACGAGATCGCGTTCAGTGTCCGCGGTACCGCGCATCGCGCCCAGGATGTCCTTGAGCGGAGTCATGAAGCGCTATAATAGCGCTATTCTGGCAAGAGTAAAGTGAAAGTACGACTGGCACTACTCCGTTCTATGCAGCTACGCTACTTTATATACGCCTCCGCTTCTGCAGGAGTAATGCTCGTCGGATCGGTATTTTCCGGAAGGTAGATGCGCCGAAGGCCTTTCTTGAAAAACAGACCCTGTTTTGATTTGTAAAGTACGATCGGCTTACCGCTTTTAGGCATTTTACCGATGTCGCGTACGATCTCTGCTCCGCGCGGCGGCAGCTTTGGCTGCGCAAGAAGGCTGAGCGCTTCTTCAAACGTGATCGTATACGGGTCGCCTTTTTTGATAGAACGAAATTCTCCATCTCGACCAACATAGGGACCAAAACGACCTGTGTTCGCAAAAACTGGCTTTTCAGTATTCGGATCGACGCCCAGCTCGCGCGGCAGTGACAGGTATTTCACGGCGTCCTCCAGCGTGACCTCCTCTGGTTTTTTATCTGTCGGGATGCTTGCGCGCTTTACCGGAGGCGCGGTCTTTTTTGCTGCACGCTTTTTTCGTTTCGGCTTGACTTCGTCGTCTACGGGTTCTTTTGCTTCCGTATTGGTAAGCGGCATCTCGACATAGGGACCGAAACGTCCGGTCTTGACGTACACCGGCATGCCGGTTTGCGGATGCAGGCCAATTGGTTCGTCTGCTTTGATCTCGCCGCCGCTTTCCGTACGGGCACCCGTGCATTCTGGGTATCGCTTGCAGCTCATGAAGATACCGCCGCGGCCGAGTTTGTATTCCATGGGACTGCCGCAAATCGGACAGGGAAACTCGGCCGGCGCATCGCCGAGAGCGGTTGCCTTTGGGAGGGAGTCTTTCTCTCGGACCTCTTTCTCAAACGGGCCATAAAACGCAGAAAGCGTCTCAAGATAGCTACGTTCGCCTCGTGCGATTTCGTCGAGTTCATCCTCCATCTCGGCCGTAAACGAATCGCTCACATACTGTGGAAAATGTTCTTCAAGCCAGCCAGAAACCACCATGCCGGTCGCAGTGGGCGTGAGCGTACGGCCGGTTCGATCCACATAGCCGCGATCCTGGATAGTTTTCATAATGCTCGCATAGGTCGAGGGGCGGCCAATGCCGCGCTTTTCAAGTTCGCGAATGAGGCCGGCTTCCGTGTAGCGATGGGGCGGTTCAGTCTGCTTCTCCTGCGCGTCAAGGGTTGTAAGGGAAAGCGGTTCGCCACTCGTGAGCTTGGGCAGCTCCACATCTTCTCCACGCGCGCGTGTATCGAGCGCAAGCCATCCGGGGAACATGACGCGCGAACCGTTTGCGGTAAAGACCGGCATGTCCGCGGACGCTTCCGCCGAAACGCTCGTGCGCATGATGCGCGCGCTTGCCATTTGAGAAGCAATTGCACGCGTCCGAATGAGCTCGTAGAGGCTTTGCTCGTCTGCCGTAGAGCCCGCGTGTTCGCGCGCGGGCTCAGTCGGTCGGATCGCTTCGTGCGCCTCCTGAGCGTTTTTACTCGTCGTCTTGTATGCGCGTGTCTCGAGGTATTCCGATCCAAACCCTTGCTGGACGACCGCTGCGAGTTTAGTCACCGCTTCCGAGGCAAGGTTTACCGAGTCGGTCCGCATGTACGTAATGTGTCCTGCTTCATAGAGCTTTTGCGCTGCGCGCATGGTGCGGCTCGGTGCAAATCCGAGACGCGTCGAAGCGGTCTGTTGCAGGGTAGAGGTGGTAAACGGAGGCCGCGGATTGCGCTCCTCAGACTTTTCCGTTACGTTCGCTACTTTCCACGACGCGTCTTTCCCGAGCGAGACGATGCGGTCCGCCTCCTCGCGCGTCTTAGGCTGCTCAACACAGGTTGCGGGAAACTGGTTTGCGTGGGTGTCTCCAAACTCGGCAGTAATGACAAAATATGTTTCCGGTACGAATGCGGCGATTTCGCGCTCGCGTTCCGCGAGGATACGGAGCGCTGGCGACTGTACACGGCCTGCAGAAAGACCGTACCGTACCTTTTTCCAAATAAGGCCGGAGAGGTCGTATCCGACAATGCGGTCAAGAACACGCCGCGCCTCCTGAGCTTGGCGCAAGTTCTCGTCGATTTCGCGCGGGTGTTTGAGTGCTTCCTCGATCGCGCTTTTTGTAATTTCGTGGAAAACGACGCGTTTTGGCTTTTTTAGGTTTACTGCCTCTTTGAGGTGCCAGGCAATCGCTTCGCCCTCTCGGTCGGGGTCGGTTGCAAGATACACAACACTCGCCTTAGCCGCTGCAGCTCTAATCTTTTCGATGATATCTCGCTTGTCCGGGGACACGACGTAGTGCGGGACGAAACCGCCCGGGATGTCAACGGCGTCTTTGTTGCTTTTGGGAAGGTCGCGCACGTGGCCCACAGAGGCCAGCACGTCGTACTCCTTTCCGACGTACTGGCCGATGGTTCGCGCCTTGGTGGGCGACTCCACTATGAGTAATTGCTTTGCCATGATTTCAACTCATACCGTGCATACCTCTATATAGTCAACCTCGGCGGGTGTGGGGAGAACGGCTTCAGGATTCAGAAACTGCAGTATTTCTAAGGGTATACTAGACACATGAACGGGCGGCTGGGCGTGCGCCAGGTAGGCACCATGCTAGCGGTTGTGGCTGTTTTTGTGCTCGTCTCGTTCCTTGCGCATTCGTACAGCGGTACGCTCGCTACAGCCGTGGGAAGTGGCGGAGTAAGTGGCATGGTCGCGTTCGTACTCCTTACCATGTGCTTCGAGATTTTTTTCATTCCGCTAGATTTGGTGCTTCTCGTGCCGCTCGGGGTAGTTCTGTACGGGCCGGTCGCGACGGCCCTCATGAGCATCACAGGCTGGACCATCGGCGCGAGCATATCTTTTGCGCTTGCGCGGCGGTACGGGACTCCGCTCGTGAGCATGATTGCGGGGAAAAGAGCAGTCGAGCAGCTGCGTCGTCGAGTACCTCGGACAAATCTTTTTTGGTCGGTAATCGTACTGCGGATGCTCGTACCGGTAGACTTGCTCAGTTATGCGCTCGGGCTGTTCGCACCGATTCCGTCGTGGCAGTATGTTCTCGCAACGGCGATCGGCGTCTCGCCGTTCGGATTTTATTTTGCGTTTGTCGGGACGCTATCGCCTCTGTATCAGCTCGTAGCGCTCGCTGCGGCCTCTGTCTTCGTGGTTGTCGTTTGTTTGCGCTATGGGAAAGCGAGAAAGTACGGCGAAAATGGGTCGGTGGTCTGAACCGATTGTTTCCCGCTGCGCCGCTGACTCGCCAACGAAAAAATGTTTCGAGGCGAGGATGTGATCGAGTTGGCTGTTAGAAAGCGGATGCGTGATGCGGCCGCGTAGCGGGTTGGTGAGGCCGTGTGCGTCAAATCGCTCCTGCATGTTTGTGCGTTCGCGTCGCCAGCGGACGGCGCTCGCGAATCGCCCGCCCAGTAGCCAGCTCAGAACCGCAATGCGGCGCGACTCGAGTGTGTTGAAATCGCCGCAGACGATTGTGGGTATGGTTGCGTCCCGTTCTGCCAGGGCAAGCTCGAACTCCTCTTGCCGCCATGCGAAGCGGTGAAGCGGCAGGTGCAGGTTAAAAACGCGCACGATGCCGTCGTGCGTGTCGAGGTCGGCAATAAGTGCGTGGCGATCGCCTACGCCTTGCGCCCACACGCCGAGCGCTCGCATTACGCGAACAAAAAGGCGTGTACGCAACGGGTCGTGCGTATCGCGCAAAGGGAGCCGCACTGCTTGCCGTCGCCGGATTGGGTAGCGGGAGAGTATTACAAGGTACTGAGCCGAACGACCGCTGCGGTGTACGCGCTCGATTTCCTGGGCGCTTACGAGTTCGTACGGAAGCGCGCGTAGCTGCAGAAGAAACTGCTTCGGCACTTCTTGCAAACAAATGATGTCTGCATCAGCGCTGCGCAAAAAAGCCAGCGCGCGCTCCAGGTGCGAATTGGTAAAAAGCATATTCCAGGAGAGTACCTTCATGGGGGAAGTGCAGAGGAGTTCACGTGCGCCGCCAGGCTCCGAACTCTTCACGGACCAAGCCGCGCAGTTCAAGCGAAATGAGTGCGGTAAGCAAGTCGCCCGCTGCATGGTGCGCGCTGGCTCTGCCGGCGCGCAAAAGCTCGTCGCGCGAGCGAGGTTCAGCGAGAAGCTCCCATACGCGCAAGTCCGCGCCCTCGAGTCTTGGCATTTCTGTCGCCAATGCTTCTTCCCGAGGCGGTATGCGCAAGGCTTCAAGGATGTGCCGCGGCTCTGCGGCAAGTGCAGCGCCAAGGCGTAAAAAAAGGTGTGCGCCGAAGCCGTGCGGATCACCGATGCGGTGCGGCACGAAAAGCAGTTCGCGGTTGTATTCGCTTGCCAGTCGCGCAGTTATGAGTGTCCCGGATTTTTGGCCCGCCTCGATGACCAGTACTGCGTCAGCAAGTCCGACCATAATGCGATTGCGTGACGGAAAGTCGTACACGCGCGCTTTGTGCGATGGCTCGTGTTCGGAAAGAAGCGTGCCGCCGGACGCAAGAATGTCCTGTGCGAGCGCATAGTTAGCGCGCGGGTAGAGCGCGTCATCGCCGAGACCTGAGCCCGGAACGGCAATAACCGGCAGTCCTGCGGTAAGCGCCGCGCGGTGCGCGCAGGCATCAGCGCCAAGAGCAAGACCTGAAATGATCGCAATAGGGTAGCCGGCAAGGCCGGCTACGAGGGTCTGGCACGCCTCGCGTCCGTACGAGCTGAGCGCGCGGCTGCCAACGATAGCTAAGCGTGCAACGCGTACGGGGATGGGTGCACCCCGCAGCCACAACTGTTCGGGCGGGTCGGGCAACTCGAGTAGCTCGGGTGGAAACTCCTCGCGCCGCAGTAGTCTAATCTCATCAGTCGCATCCATTGCGTACTGAGTATAAACCGGGCCGAATCCGCAATCGGTGCAAATCCCCGTACGGCGCTTTTCGTGGTCGCAATAATGCCGTAGAATGACACTACCATGCTCGATATTAAGTTCATCCGGGAAAACGCGGACATCGTCAAAGCCGGTGCGGTTAAAAAGCACATCGAGGTAGATATTGACCGCCTTTTGGTGGTAGACGACGAACGCCGCGCGCTGCGGTTTGAAATAGATACTAAAAAAGCTGAACAGAACCGTCATTCTAGCGACATACAGCGCGCGCAGGGAGCCGCGCGCGAGAATCTTGTAGAGGCGATGCGGCAACTTAAGGTGGGCATGCAGGAAAGTGAAGAACGGCTCAAGACAGTGATGGAGGAGTGGCAGCGCCTTATGCTTTCGGTACCGAATGTCCCGGACATCAGCGTCCCGGACGGCGATGATGACTCAGATAACAAGGAGGTAAAAAAATGGGGCGAGCCTACGCAGTTCGCTTTTGAGCCGAAAGGACACGTTGAGCTCATGACGAATCTCGGTATGGTGGACTTCGAACGGGGTTCGAAAGTTGCAGGGTTTCGTGGCTACTTTCTGAAGGGCGACGGAGTACTGCTTACGAACGCGGTTTGGCAACTGGCGCTCAAGCATTTTTCAAGCAAAGGGCTTTCGCCCATGATCGTACCGTCCCTTGTACGCCGCGAAACGTTTCTCGGCACGGGCTATCTGCCACAAGGAGAGGAGGATCTCTACAAAACACAGGACGGCGATTTCCTTGCGGGTACGGGAGAGGTGGCCACCATGGGATACCACATGGACGAGACGCTCGACTTAGAGAAGCTGCCGATACAATTTCTCGCGTTTTCACCCTGTTTCCGCAGAGAAGCGGGCGCGCACGGGAAAGACGTGCGTGGACTCATTCGTGTACACGAATTTTTTAAATGGGAGCAGGTTGTGCTCTGCAAGGCGGAGCACGACGAGTCGGTGCAGTTGCATACGGCGATTAACCGCAACACTGAAGAATTTATCGAGCTTCTTAAGATCCCGTACCACACCGTGGTGAACTGCGGCGGCGACCTCGGTCTCGGACAGGTTAAGAAGTACGACATCGAACTCTGGGTGCCGGGCGAGAAGACGTACCGCGAGATTAGCTCCGCGTCGTATTTCCACGACTTCCAAACACGCCGCCTCAATATCCGGTATCGAGACGCTGAAGGCACGCTGCGCTTCGCGCACTCGCTCAACTCAACGGCCATTCCGACTCCGCGCATTCTTGTTTCGATAGTTGAGAACTATCAGCAAGAAGACGGCACGATACGGGTGCCGGAAGCGCTGGTTCCGTATGTTGGAAAAGAGATCATCGGCCCGGCGTAGCCGCGGCCACGCGCTGACGAAGCGACTCTCCGATCGGCGGAAACGCCGCCGCCGTTATAGGCATGCAGCAGAAGTCCTCCTTGGAATACTCCTTTTGGGAGTTGCGCTATGGGGTCTCTGGCAACCGTCGGTGCGGTTATCTCAGGTGGTTGTATCAGGCGGCACTAGCACCATGACAGCGACCGCGCAGCGTGCGATGCGCGGAACGTACTTTCACCTGATTCCGCGCAACTCGGTATTTTTTTATCCAGCGGGAAGCGTCCGACAAGCTCTCATGTCAAGTGATCCAAGCATCGCGGCCGTTTCTTTGCATCGTTTCGGAGGAAACGCTTTGCGGATCACTGTGACGGATAGGGTCGCGCTTGCGCGCTGGTGCGGAGCAGACAGCACTCCTGCGTTCCAGCAGTGTTACGTATTTGATCCGAGCGGTTTCCTTTTTGCCACGACCACACCGCTTACCAGACAGACGACTATTGTTGCGACTTCGACTGCGACTTCAAGCGTCTCTACGCAGATAGCTGCTGCGGTTACGGCGCCAGTATCGAGCGGGGGGTCAACGCAGCCTCTTGATTCGTACGTGGTATACGAGCCTCTGGCCACGAGTACGGTCGGGCCAATCGGCGTGACGCTGCCGAATGCAGCCGCATTCCCCCAAGTTTTTTCATTTGCGCAGGAACTTACGCCATTCGGATCCGTCGTGCGAATTATTTCTATTCAAAACGGAGAGGTTGACGACACGCTTGCGTCTGGAACCGTGGTGAAGTATCTGTTAGCCGACGCCACGCAAGCCCTCTCAGCGCTGACTGCGGCACGGCAGGACATTAACCTCGCAGATGGGTCTATCGACTATGTCGACCTGCGCTTCAGCGGCAAGGTGTACGTAAAAAAGAATACCGCCGCTCCGCATGGAGGCGGCTAAGTGGCACCGCTTAGTTGCGATACCTAACACTACATAGCTGCGTGTTGTCAACCCTTGTGGTAGGATGTCCGTATGCAATCGTTTTGGCACCGCCTACCAAGGCCTTTTTTTGTGTCTGCTCCCATGGCAGACGTCACCGACTCGGCTTTTCGCGCGCTGCTTGCAACCTACGGCAAGCCGGATGTCACGTGGACAGAATTCGTTTCAGCCGACGGCCTCTATCACACCCGCGAGAAGGCAAAAATGCCAGACGAAGAGAATCCGCTCATGCGCGACCTTGCGTTCACCGAAGGTGAACGACCTATCGTCGCCCAGCTTTTTTCAAGCGACTCGAAAACCATGGCGTATGCCGCGCAGCTCGTTGCAAGGCTCGGCTTCGATGGTATTGATATCAACATGGGCTGCCCAGACCGTGCCATTGAACGGCAGGGTTGCGGGTCGGCAATGATTAAGACGCCGAAAGTTGCTCAGGAGATCGTTGCTTCGGCAAAAAGCGCCGGTTTGCCCGTGTCAGTGAAAACGCGCGTGGGCTATAGCAAAGAATCGCTCGACGAGTGGCTGCCTGCGCTCTTCGCTGCTGGGCCCGATGCCGTGACGCTTCACCTGCGTACACGCAAAGAAATGTCGCTCGTGCCAGCAAACTGGGGGCTTATGCAAAAGGCGGTTGCGCTACGTGATGCGCTTGCACCGGAAGTGTTGCTGCTCGGCAACGGCGACGTGACGAACCTCGACGATGCTCGCGCAAAGGCACGGGCAAGCGGTGCTGATGGCGTCATGATTGGCCGCGGCATGTTTGGAAACCCATGGGTTTTTGCCGGACGTACGAGGGAGGATATATCGCTCGGTGAAAAACTTGCAGCACTTACTAAGCTTGCGCATGCTTTTGAGTCGCTTCGTCCGGCAAAGAACTTTTCGATACTGAAAAAGCATATAAAAGCGTTTGTCACCGGCTTTGATGGCGCCGCAGAACTGCGTGCCGCGCTTATGGCGACTGAGAATGCAGTGCAGCTCGAGTCGAAGGCGCAGGCATTTCTAGCCACCAGCGCGTAGCAGCTATATACTGGTTCCATGGCGCATGAGTCGCTTTATCGCAAATATCGCCCCAGCTCGTTTGACGAGGTGATCGGACAGGAGCAGGTAACCCGGCCGCTTGCGGAGGCGCTGCGCGCGGGGAAAGTTGGCCACGCGTATCTTTTTTCGGGAAGCCGTGGACTCGGTAAAACAAGCGTTGCGCGTATCTTCGCACGAGAGATAAATAGAGGCCGTTACGATGAACACGACGTGCACGAAATCGATGCTGCCTCGAGCAATAGCGTCGAAGACGTTCGCGCGCTCGCTGAGGGCGTGTACACATTGCCGTTCGGTTCTGACTATAAAGTATATATTCTTGACGAAGTACACATGCTTTCTAAAGCGGCATGGAACGCATTTTTAAAAACGCTCGAAGAACCGCCCGGGCACGCAGTATTCATTCTTGCTACGACTGAGCTTGAGCGTGTTCCGGAGACGGTCCAGTCGCGCTGCCAAGTGTTTGAATTTAAAAAACCAAATCGTGCAGAGCTTGCTGCGGTTGTTACAAATGTGGCAAAAAAAGAAGGCTATACACTTCACGCTGATGCAGCAGACTTGGTTGCGCGACTGGCTGACGGTTCGTATCGCGATGCACTTTCGATTTTACAGCGCGCGCTTGTGCCGCTACAAGGAGCTTCGGATGCCATTGGAGTGTCGAAGAAGAATCCTGCAGCTCTCAGCAGGGAAGATGTTGAAAAGCTTACGGGCGCTCCAGCGCGCGAGCTCGTGCATACGCTCGTAGCCGCGCTCGCCAAGGGCGAGCGCGGAGCTGCACTTGCCGCCATTGAAAAGGCTGCACAGTCCGGCGCAGACATGGAGCTCTTCCTCGAGTTTCTTATAGAGACACTGCGAGCTGTACTACTCATTCGCTATGCACCAGAAATGAGAGCTGCATTTAAGAACGAGCTTGGCGAGGACGAGTATGTGGCGCTTGAGAAAATTGCAAACGAAAAGGGAATTACGCACAACGTTCTTTTGGTATTTCTGACCGCTTCCGAGCGCATCCGTTATGCGCCGATTCAAGCACTGCCGCTTGAGCTCGCAGTGCTCGAACTTTTTTCAGAAACCACAGAAAAATGATAGGGTAGTCCCATTGCCGGATCGTCTAAAGGTAGGACAGGAGCCTTTGAAGCTCTCAATCTTGGTTCGATTCCAAGTCCGGCAGCCGAGTAGTACTTAGTAATACATAGTGTTACGCGACGTGAGCAGAGTCTCGCGTGCCCATTAGGCGTACACTATTGACTAACCGCATCGTATTGTGTAATAATACTCACAGGGAACGGTACTTTGCTAGTGCGCGGTTTGCCGTAGCAGAGAGCGGCCGATATTCGGCCTTTGTCTGCCATGGCAAACCCTCAAACCCGAGGGAGCCCGCTGGCACGCGCCACGGTTTGCAAGAACACCGCCGTAATTCGGAGTACAACGATGGGCAAAGATTTGATGCTCGATGTTGGCCAAGCCAACGAACTCAAGCTGGCGTTCCGCCGCGCGGACTTCAGCGTCGTCGAACACGTCATTGACTGCGACGCCGACCCGTTCAACCCGTGGGAGAAAGGCGGGTGGACGGTGGAGGAACACCAGAAAGGGGGCACCTTCACGTGGGACGCCTCGCAGGTGGAACTCTATCTCGCAAGCGGCCAGATGAACGGGAAGGTCATCGAAGGCAATAGGCTTCGCAAGGAGCTTACGGAAAAGAGCACGCCAGTGCTCAATGCCAACGTCCTCGACTACCTGCTGGCCAATCCGCACCTCATTCCCGAGGAGTGGGAAAAGGATGGGCAGGGCAACACCCGCTACATCTTCTTCTGGGGCACCGTCTACCGCGACTGCAACGGCTGCTTTGGCGTCCGCTGCCTCTACTGGGACGACGGCGGGTGGCGCTGGAGCGACTTCTGGCTCGACGACGGCTGGGACAACGGCAACCCCGCCGCAGTGCGTGCAAGTTGAACTTGGAACATTGAACCTCGGATCTTGGTCCTTGGGCTTTTGTCCTCTTACCCCGCGTTTACCACGACGCGGGGTTCTCATTTCCATACAGACCCGGTATGGCGGGCGATTGTCCACGGAGGCACACCACCACTTTATGCATCTGCGCCACACATAGACGATCATGTGCACATGCCACGCATCACCACCATCTGCGCGATCTTGCTACCAGCAGAGCTGACAGCAATGTTGTCATATACACGAACATGTGGTATTCTGGTACATAACAACTATCACATGAAAACATTCACAAAATCCCCGGGCTTTACGAAGAAGCCGTTTGGCGTACGTGCTCCGTATGGCGCCAAGCGAGGATACGCTCGGGACGATGCGCCCGCTGAACGCTTCCAGGCTACCTGTAACGAATGCGGGGATGCATGCGAAGTTCCGTTTAAGCCCAATGGCAAGAAGCCGGTCTACTGCCGGAACTGCTTTAGAGGAAAGGAAGACGGACCCTCGCACAATGATGCTCCGCGACGCAGCGCTCCTATGACGCACGGTGAAGATTCGTTTGCGGTGTTGGGAGCAAAGATTGACCGCCTGACAGCCGCCATAGAAGCGCACACCGCCGCGCTTTCAAAGCGCCACGATTAAGTAACCCTCCATAAGCAGAAGGTTAGGGTACCAGCGAAGGCTTTCGGCTACGAACGCGCGTGGTATCATTCCACGCGAAAATGCACGTACCTATGCCACGCATCGAAGACAACTTCGTTTTCATTCTGGGAACCGTACTCGTGATCGGGCTCATCGCGGTCGGTCAGGAAGTAGTCGCGCGACCCAGCTCTGCCACAACGAGCGCAGCTACTTCTACACAGAAAACAAGCGCTGAGAATTCGAAACCAGCAAGCACCACACTTTCGGGGGCAGCGGGAGCTTCGACGCAAGCGCCGAGTAACACAACTGCTAGCGCTCCGTCGCAGCCGGTTACTGCGCCGCCGGTAATCCGCTCTCGCGAAGGGCACGAAAGTGGTTTTGACAATTAGTGTCCCCTGGCTTACATCTCAGATGCTCCCGGGGACCTTTCCCGACTCTTGGTATACTACTGTCTGCATGGATGACAATCAGCGGCCGGTTTCGCACAATGTAAGCGATGCTGTGGTAAGCAACAGTATGATGAATCGACTACGCGCCGCAGTACTCGGGGCGAATGACGGCATCATCTCAAATGCTTCGATTGTCGTGGGCGTGGCGGGAGCAACTGCCGATACTCGCGTAATCCTCATTAGCGGCGTTGCAGGACTGCTTGCGGGAGCGTTTTCGATGGCAGCGGGGGAGTACGTGTCGGTATCGAGCCAGCGCGATACTGAGAAAGCGCTACTCGAGAAAGAACGAGGAGAACTGAGAGATTATCCGCGGGAAGAATTTGAGGAGCTGAAGCGGCTGTATCGAGAAAAAGGGCTTTCGGAAGAAACAGCCGCGACGGTTGCGCGCGAACTCTCGGCTCACGATGAGTTTCTCGCGCATGCCGAGGCAGAACTTGGCATTGATCCATCTGACCTGACCAACCCATGGCAAGCCTCGCTCGCGTCGTTTCTTTCTTTTAGTGTCGGCGGCGCGATACCGCTCGCTGCAATATTGCTCCCTCCCGCGTCTATACGGATTACAGTAACGTTTCTGTCGGTTCTCGGTGCGCTTTTTATAACGGGGTATGCGAGCGCAAGAGTGAGTCGTGCTCCCTATATGCGCGCTATCGTGCGCGTCGTGCTTGGGGGTGCGCTTGCGATGCTCGTTACATATTACGTGGGCACGCTTATTGGCGTATCTGCGTAGCAACCGCAATCGCAACCGCGTTCTCGTAATCTCGTGCAGAGCGCCAGTGATGCGGCGGGCGGCACCGGATGTCTCTGCTTAGACCGAGAGTTGACATAATAGCAAGAATCCATCAGAATATTAGATGGATACGTAGCAACCTAAAGAGACAGGGAGAACCCGATGCGTACGCATACACGTTACGTATCGTTCCGTACTGCAGGGGCGATACTGGTATCGATTGTTGTTCTGGTGTTGGGTATCGCGGACTGGCGATTCCAAGATCAGAAAAGTGCGTCAATCGCTAACGAGGGCTCAGTGGCAATTACGCATACGCTTGCTGAGGCGTATGGCCAGGAAAAAACCGTTGCGGGCGATACGGTCCATTGTACGCCAGCAGGACAGAGACTACAGCAAGCCTTCGACGAGGCAGGACTAGGTGACCATGCCGACTTCTGCTCAAGGCTGGTGTTGTGGCGATTCGCGGCGCAACATGGGCACCCGATTCAACCGACGGTGCCGCTCACCGCGGAGCAGCGTGCACGATGGCCAGTGTATCGCGGAACGTATGGCCAGAACCTGGCCCTCATGAGGGTGGTGCGGGACAACTCGTGGTTGCTTCGCTTGGAGGGAGAAAGCTTGCCCGGGTGGCTGCTCCGGGCTAAGTGGGCTAAGTAAAGCACCAACTGTATACAACCCCCGACGCAGTAGCGTCGGGGGTTGGTTATTGTATGAGCGCCAATCCGTACGGTAGTTACAAAGTTTTTTTTACGAGTCTTTAGTAAGAATGTGCACGTGACTCCTTGAGGGAGCGCGCGAGGTGTTCAAAAGCGGAATGGGAAGTGATACGATAGTGAAGATGGGCAGGTTTCGTACGCCATTCGTCATTGCGGGTGCAGCCATTTTTGCGCTCGGTGCGTTTGCACTGTTTGTTCAGAACGTACGCGTCGTCTTAGCGGCTACTGCCGCGGGAAATTCATCCAACAACACGAGTGCATCATCCACTGCGCTCAGTAATCTGCAAAGCCAGATTAACGCGCATTCGGCAGAAATTCTTCAGCTCAACGCTGAAATAGCAAAATACGAATCGGCAATTCAAAAGGCGGGAGCCGATAAGAAGACGCTTCAAGCGGCGATTAACACGCTTGATTTACAGCGGAAAAAGGTGCAGGCGCAGATTTCGGCTACCCAGAACCAAATTGACTCCATTCAGCTACAGCTCCGACAGCTCGGAAATAATATAATGAGTACACAGAGCGCAATTGAGGCGAACCAAGCAGCGGTAGGGGAAAATCTGCGCTTCATGCAGCAAGCGGACGCGAGCCCGCTTATCGTGCAGTTTTTTTCATCGAAAAGCTTAACGCAGATGTGGCAGGATGTTGATCAGACCGTGCAGCTACAGGTCGCTATTCGTGAAAAGCTTCAGGAGCTGCAGGGCGAGGTGCAGCAGCTTGCTTACTCGCAGGCGAGCTCGCAGCAGAAACAGGCGACCTTGGTTTCGCAGCGTGCGACCCTTGCGTCGCAGCAAAGTTCGCTTGTGCAAACAAAGCAGTCGAAGGCAAACCTGCTTGCCCAGACGAATGCAAAAGAATCTACGTACGAAAAACTGCTTGCGCAGGCAAAAGCTGAACTCGGCAGCTTCTCCGCCTTTACGCAAAACGCGGGCGGTTCGGGGCTTCTCGCAAATCAAACGAGCTGCGATAGTTGGGGTTGCTACTATAACCAGCGCGATGCGGCTTGGGGGAATGACCCGCTCAACGGAACACAGTACAAGCTAAAGAGTGACGGCTGCCTTATTACGGCGATGGCAATGGTCTTCACGCACTACGGCTATCGCAATGTGACGCCACTCACGATTAACGATAATCCTGGGAACTTTGCCGCTTACTACCCGGCATATTTGCTCTTCACTATCAGCGCCGACGGCGTTACGGCGACGCGTCAAAAGATAGCCGCTATTGACCCGTCGCTCGCACAAGGCACGCCGGTCATTGTAGGAATAAACGCGTATGGCGGCACCCACTATGTCGTGCTCGTGAGTGGTAGTAAGGGCAATTACGTTATGCGCGACCCGTATATTCCAAACGGAAACGACGTCAGTTTCAACTCGCACTACTCAATGCGTCAAATCTTCGGTATCGACAAAGTAGTGATTACTGGCTAAAACGGCTGCCGGATGCGGAAAACGCTGTCGAGTCGCTTCGCGTTTTTGCGATAGAAAGGTAGAATACCGGTACTTTTTACGTCATACTTTCATGAACAAACCCGTAGAGCCGCGTCGGTCTCGTCGTATCTTCGCACGCGCTTCTGACCTTTCGAGCGCAGTGAGCGTTCGTTCGTTCGCCCTTTTAGGAGCTGCTGCGTTTGTGGCGGCGGGAGCCTATGCTGCCAACCGGGCGGACATTTCACCAATGGTGTATGTGCGCACGGTAGCGGTTGCACCGGCGCAACCGCTCTGGCCGCTGCCGCTCGACAAGGTCGCGTACAACAAGCGAATGCTCGCTCTTGCACACTATGTCGCACCTCCTTCGCCTATACCCGGAGCTACGTCGACGAAACCGGTCGCTATGCCTCAGTGGACGGCAACGACAAGCGTGTCTATACCAGGGGCGCTTTGGCCAAAGGCAACGGTATACCCGCAGGGCGGCGCGCTGTTGCCGTTCAAGCGCATTGTTGCCTACTATGGGAATTTTTATTCGACAAAGATGGGCGTACTCGGCGAATACTCGCCCGCGGTCGTTCTCGCCAAGCTAGCGTCTACGACCGAGATGTGGGCAAAGGCCGACCCGACGACGCCGACCATTCCCGCAATCCAGTACATTGCTGTTGTGGCGCAGGGCCAGCCCGGGCCGGATGGGAAGTGGCGAGCGCGCATGCCCGACAGTCAGATACAAAAGGCGCTAGACATGGCGAATCAAATTCATGGTTTGCTTATTCTTGACGTGCAGGTGGGGCAGAGCACGCTGGAACAGGAACTGCCGCCGCTCGAGAAGTGGCTTAAGTTGCCGAATGTCGAGCTTGGCATTGACCCCGAGTTCTCGATGAAATACGGCAATGCCCCGGGCACGGTTATCGGCACGTTTAACGCTGGCGATGTGAATTATGCTGCGAGTTTCCTCGCAACGATAGTAAAAGAAAACCACCTCGCGCCGAAGGTCCTCATCGTGCATCGCTTTACCTACGACATGGTAACGGGCGTTTCCGACATACGGCCGCTTCCCCAAGTAGAAGTGGTAATGGATATGGATGGTTGGGGAGAACCGGCACGGAAATTTAATACCTACAAGCGGATCATTGAGCCGTACCCGGTGCAGTTCACCGGCATGAAGCTTTTCTACCATGCAGATCTTAAGCCGCCGTCAACACGGATGCTAACGCCGCAGGAGGTTCTTAGCCTTACGCCAACCCCTATCTACATTCAATACCAGTAACCGCGCAAATCGTTCGTAGCTGCGCAGGCGGGAAGTAGTAGTGAGTAAGCGGATTCTGCTCGGCAACCGCGTCTAGCGATTCCAGCATGACTGGTCGAGGTCCACGCGCGTCCCTTTGAAAACGACTCCCTCGTCGAGCAATTTCTTGCGCTTCATCAGTACACCGTCGAATGCGTAGCCGGTAAGTGCGCCCGTGCTGCCGACTACACGATGGCAGGGGATGTGCTTAGGGTCGTTGTTTTTTGCCATGAATTGGCCGACTGCACGCGCCGCTTTAGGGCGCCCCGCTAGGCGAGCAATTTGGCCATAGGTAGCCACTTTCCCGCTGGGAATCTGCGCCGTCGCTCTGTACACGGCCTGTCGAAATGAATCCATGTCGGCATGGTAGCATTAGGCGCGTACGGCTGTAGTACATCCGTTGCATTCGTCTGATGCGATGGCATAATCACTCAATATGAATAATTCGAATAACAATCCACTTTTCTTAGGCGGCGCTGTGGTAGTCGCGGGTTTGCTCATTGCCGGTGCGGTGATTTGGAATGGTTCGCACCCCTCGGGCACTACCGGAACGACGGCGGGGAATACCGGTGCTGCACCAAGCGTAAATATTAAGGATGTCCAGACGAACGGTGAGCCGTTCATCGGTAACCCAAATGCTCCGGTAACCATTGCAGAGTGGTCTGACTACCAGTGCCCATTCTGCAAACAGTGGGAAATTTCTACCCTGCCGCAGATTCTCCAAAACTATGTAAACGCGGGGAAGGTGCGCGTGGTGTTCAAAGACTTCCAGTTCCTTGGGCCTGACTCGATGGTTGATGCCGAGTGGGCACGTTCGATTTGGAGCTTGTATCCGAACCAGTTCCTTGCGTGGCGCACCGCAATCTACAGCAGCGAACCGCAGGAAAACAGCATGAGCGCGTCAGCGAACCTCGCCTTCCTGAAGACAACTACCGCAACGGTTCAAGGCATAGACGTGGCTAAGGTGGAGGCAGATGTGGCTGCTAACCAGGTGAAGTACGATGCGCAAATCAATGCAGACAAAACGGAAGCGGCGAAGTTCGGCATCAGCGCGACCCCGTCATTCGTTATTGGTACGCAAATGATCGCCGGGGCATACCCGTACGCCACGTTCCAGCAAGCCATTGACCAGGAGCTGGGATCGAGCGGCACAGCAACAAGCACACAGGGCTAGCGAATTTTCGCAAAAGCGCGGCTGGTACCACCAGCCGCGCTTTTGTCTTTGGTATCATTACCGTATGCGCATTCATGAGCTCGGGCACGTCGTACTTTATGTTACTAACCTCGCACGCAGTGCAGATTTTTACAGAGACACGCTTGGTTTTACGGAAATTGCGCGCACGTGGCCGATGGCGCTCTTCTCAGGTGGCCGCACGCACCACGAGTTGCTGCTGATTGAGGTGGGAGGAGTCCCGCAACCGGAGCGAGCGCGCGAGATGCGCCCGGGCTTGTATCATATCGGCTTCAAGATTGGCGACGGACCGGGCGCCGCAAAACAAGCGTATCAGGAATTACGTGCACAGGGGGTGACCATCGTTGGTACCGCCGATCATACCGTAACCCACAGCCTGTACATACTCGACCCAGACGGCAACGAGCTCGAGCTGTATGCCGACATTGGCGACGCGTGGCGAACCGACCCGTCCGCTATACTGACGCCAGCAAAACCATTGCGGTTCTGAATCTTGAATGGCAGCTGCGTGTTGTTACGGGTTCGTAGTTGCGCTACTATACCCACAATGTTCGTACTCCTTTTGGCACTCGGGGCGTTTATCGCTACGCTCATCGGCGGCTCTTTCGCGCTGAAGTTTCGTGACCGTCTCCACCTCATTCTCGGGTTCTCCGCGGGTGCGGTCGCCGGTGTTGCGTTGTACGATCTTTTGCCTGAGGCAATCTCGCTCGGCACGGCCTACTATCCTCCTAAAACAATTGCGCTTTTCATATCACTCGGTCTTTTTGGCTACTTAGTGCTTGACCGGCTCATTCTTTTGCATGCGCACGGAGAGGCGCACCAAGAGAATGAGCCGCGCGGTTTCTTCGGCGCGCTCACGCTCTCGGTACATAGCTTTCTCGACGGCATTGCAATCGGGATAGGGTTCCAGGCGTCAGCCGCAGTCGGCGCGATCGTAACCGCTGCGGTACTGACGCATGACTTTTCGGATGGCATAAATACGGTCAATCTCGTGCTGCGTAATCGCGGCAGCGCAGGGCGAGCCGCACGCTGGCTATTTGTCGATGCTATCGCTCCGGTGTTGGGCGCTGCGTCGACGCTGCTATTCCGCATTCCTGCCTCCGCGATAAGCTTGGTGCTTGCCGTATTTGTCGGCACGTTCTTGTATCTTTCCGCAAGCGATCTCATTCCGGAAAGCTATCACGAGCATCCTCGCTTTCTTACCACGATCATGACGCTGCTGGGCGCAGCGACGCTGTTCGTTGTGGTACTGCTCGCGAGCTAGCGGGTTCACCGTCCGTTTAGTTATCCGCCTGCTATAGTCAACTCATATGGAAACCGTCACACTCACCGTATCTGATAGTACGCAAATGCAAGCGCACGTCGCTCGTCCGCTTGGTACCGCAGCCGCGGGCATCATTGTTATTCAAGAGGCGTTCGGGGTTACCGAGTATATCCGCAGTGTTACCGACCAGTTTGGGCAGCAGGGGTATCTCGCCATTGCGCCGGAAGTATTCCACCGAAGTGCTGAAGCGGGCACCGAACTCTCATATAGCGACTATCCGAGCGTCGCGCCGCACATGCAGGCGCTTACAAACGAGGGCCTCATTGCAGATCTCAAGGCTGCGTATGACTGGCTATCAGCGCAAGGCATACCAGAAGGTCGTATAGCAGCGCTTGGTTTCTGTATGGGCGGCCGCGCAAGTTTTCTTGCTAATGCAACGTTGCCGCTCGCGTGCGCGGTTTCTTTTTATGGTGGCGGCATTGCCGAGCAGTTGCTTGACCGCGTAGAAAAGCTCGCTGGTCCACAAATGCTTCTTTGGGGAGGGAAGGACGACCACATTACGCCCGAAAAAACGCGTGCAGTTTCCGATGCACTTACTGCTCGAGGCAAGCCGTTTGTCGAGGTTACGTTTTCAGAGGCTGGCCATGCGTTTGCGCGTACAGCAGACAACCACTATCACGAATCGTCCGCAAAGGAGGCTTGGGCCCTCGTCGACGCATTTCTAGGAGAGCATCTAGTATCGTAACCCGTCCAGAGGCGCAGGCGTCGCAAGAAGATGATTGCGCAGTATGCTACTATTTCCACATGAAAATTGCATTCCACTGGCTTATTTCAGCAGCAGCGATTGGTATTGCCGCGTATCTTGTCCCGGGCGTTTCCGTTACGGTGGTGGGGGCGCTTGTTGCCGCCGTTGTGCTCGGGGCGCTCAATATACTGGTACGTCCGATTCTTTTTTTGCTCACGTTACCGGTGACAATTCTTACGCTTGGGCTTTTTTCGCTCATCATAAACGGGGTAATAGTGCTGCTTGCCGCCTTCGTGGTTCCGGGGTTCTCGATCGCAAGCTTCGGTGCCGCGCTTTTGTTTGCTATCGTGCTCGCGGTGGTTAACTGGGTTTTTCACCTCTGGCAGCGCGCATAGCGGAGCAACTCGTTCGGGGGCGGTGACGGGGATTGTGAAAAGTATACCGGCGTTCAGCTGGTACACTTACGAGCAATGGAACGCCCGCTGCTGCATTCGCCAGAAGATGAGCTTGCATACCTGCGCGCCCAGGTTGCGCAAAAGGAACGGGAGCTCGCGCAGCAGACGCTTGCAGTTCCGGAGCGCGCGCAGGTGGTTTCTGAACAGGTGCATGCCTATGCACAACTGCCGCACGAAGAGCCAGCGCGCGCCCACCAAATGGGTTCTCCGGCCATGGAGACTGCGGCCCAGGATATTCTTTCGCAGATCGAAAACGGCAATCAGGATGCGGCTCTCGAAAGTCTCGTTCGCGCTGTCGAAGAGAAGGGCGTAAAAAATGCGCTCTCGGTACTCGACAAGGTCACGGACCCGCGTCTTGCTGATGACTTCCACCGATTCTTGGTGCGCTACATCGGCGATGGATTATTGGCAGCTCCGCTTGAAAAAGGTCCGCGGTTCCAAGCGCTTCGCATGACGCTGTACGCCATCGCGTTGCCGGCGCCGCGAAACGGGGCCGATGCGCAGCATCGGCCCCTCAAAGAGCTTATCTCCTCAATGGAACAGCTGTATGCTGGCCTCGCGTCAGTTGAAAAAGCAATTCCAGGTGAGCCACCGTATATTGCGTTTGAGCTTGCCGTGCCAGCTGATTCGCCCGAGTTGCACTTTTTCGCGGCCGTGCCGAACGGCAAGCGCGATCTGTTTGAAAAGCAGGTACTGGCGATTTACCCCACCGCGCATCTCGTGCCGCAGCCGTACGATTACAATCTGTTCGTACCGAATGGCGTACAGGCGTCTTCTATGGCGAGCTTGGCAGAGTCCCCAGCCCTGCCGCTAAAAGACTATGGAGAATTTGACTACGACCCACTCAACGCGCTTTTAAATGCCTTTGCTAAAATCGCGCATGAAAACGAAGGCGCCGCTCTTCAGTTCATCATTGAACCGCGCGGCGACCGTCACATTCAGCACTATCGCAAGATGCTCTCTGAGTTGCGCAAAGGAGAGAAGGCTCACGCTGCCTTCTCGACGCCGGAAACCATGCTCGGCGAACTAGCGCGCGACTTTGGTAGATCCCTTTTTTCGACCAAACCTAAAGACGACGACCCAAAGGTCCGCGAGGAAACAGGACGCCAGATTGAGGAAAATCGCGTACATATCGAACAAATAGAGAAAAAAATCTCCTCTCCCGTCGTCGGCGCGACGATACGCCTTGCGGTTTCTACCAAAGAGCCCGCAAAAGCAGGGCAACTGCTGAGCGAGCTCGAGGCAGCGTTTAATCAATTTACCAATACGAACGGCAACCGAATCGAGTTCGTACGCACACCAGCGCGCCGTGCCGCTGCGTTTCTGGATGACTTTTCCTTCCGTTTACCCTCCGCTTCGGCACTTCCGCTTTCACTGCGGGAGCTCACGACGTTGTACCACTTTCCGCCGCACGGCATTGAAAGCTCGCCGCACCTCAAACAGACGCGTTTTACGCATGCACCGGCTCCGCTCTCCCTGCCGCACGAGGGCGTCCTGCTCGGTGTAAACACATTTCGCGCCACGGAGACGCCGGTGCGTCTTGAACTTCAAGATCGCCTCCGGCACTTGTACGTGATTGGCCAAACGGGAACGGGTAAAACTGTCTGCCTCAAGAATCTCATCGCACAAGACATAGCAAACGGCGACGGCTGCTGTTTCATTGACCCGCACGGCAACGATATTCTGGATATCCTTGCGAACGTTCCACCTGAACGATACGACGACGTCATTTATTTTGATCCGGCGGACCTGTCGCGGCCGCTCGGACTCAACTTCCTCGAGTACGACCTCGCGCGCCCGGAGCAAAAGACCTTTATTGTCAACGAGCTGCTTGCGATTTTCCACCGCCTGTACGGAGATGTTCCTGAAAGCATGGGGCCGGCATTCGAACAGTACTTCCGAAACGCCACGCAGCTCGTGATGGAAGATCCGTCAAGCGGTTCGACGATTCTCGATATTTCGCGAGTTTTGAGCAATGCCAATTTCCGTAACCTGAAGCTGTCGCGCAGTATGAATCCTATTGTGAATCAGTTCTGGACAGAGATAGCTACGAAAGCCGGCGGAGAAGCGTCGCTTGAAAACATCGTCCCGTACATAACGAATAAATTCGATGAGTTTAGCGCAAACGATTTCATCAGGCCGATTATTGGACAGCAAGAAAGCTCGTTCAACTTCCGCGACGTCATTGATTCGCGGAAAATATTGCTCGTAAACCTTTCAAAAGGCAGGTTGGGAGAGCGCAACGCAAACCTGCTTGGACTCATTATCGTCGGTAAACTTTTTATGGCGGCGCTCTCGCGCGCCGACAATCCTCGTGCTGCATTCCCTCCGTTTTTCCTCTATATCGACGAGTTTCAAAACATCACAACGGACTCGATTCCCGGCATCCTCTCTGAGGCGCGCAAATACAAACTCTCGCTCTCAATGGCGCATCAATTTCTCTCACAGGTTGATAGTAAAATCCGGGAAGCAGTTTTCGGCAACGTTGGCAACATGGCCGTTTTCCGCGTTGGCGAGGAAGACGCAGAGTTTTTTGCAAAGCAATTTGCTCCAACCTTTGATGCGCAAGATTTTGTCGGCATCGAGAACTACAACGCCTATGTAAAGATTTTGGCAAAAGGCGTCCCGCAACCGCCCTTTGACCTGCGTACGCCGACGCCCTCTCCCGGAAATCCAGCGCAAATTGACGACCTTATCCACCTCTCAGCTATGACCTATGGGCGCGATCGTGCTACGGTAGAGTCAATGATACGAGAGCGGTATCTCTCGCGGGCCGCGTATGAGTGAAGGTCCTCCCTATAAGAGCGGGCCTGTTTTACGCCAAGAGGGTATGGGTGGCGGGTCGTCCTCGTCGGTCGAGATTCCGCAGGACGTACGGGAACAGGTTCCAACCACCGGTTTGTCCGCGCAGTTGCAGGAGGCGCGCGCGCGCGTTACGGACCTCGAAAACCGCGAGAAGCAAGCACTTGAAAAAAAAGCTGCAATTCGCGAGCTTGAAAATCGTCTTCGTTCGGGAGCAGGCGTAAAGAGCGACAATGCTGGTACAGAGCAGCAGATACTCAGACTAGAACAAGAAATTCGCGCACTAGAGGGAAGTACTGAGAAATCAGGCGGTGCTTCCGACCCCACAGCGGCAGAACGAAGAGCAGAACTGGCAACCGCTGTTGCGCAGTTGGAAAACTACGGAATGGTTGGTGCTGGCGACGTACCGGCACCAACGGTACCGAATACGGTAGCGAACGAGAACACTACTGCTCGTAACGCGCGATCTGAATCAGTTAAAGCAGCAGCGCGGCAAGACGCCGCTAACTACGCGGTACGAAGCAGCAGAATGGACTTTGGCGAGAACCCGCTTCATCCGGAGTACAAGGGCAAACGGTTCAACATCATGAACGAGACACTTGAAGGACGCGCACGAAATGCTGAGGTGCTCGCAAAGGCAGCTGGTGTCGATGCAGAGCGAGAAGCTCTTAGGCAGGCTGAGCTGCGTCTTATAGAAAAAGAGGGCGAACATTATGAAAAGGGTATCCTCAGGCGTGGAATCAGTAACCACTTCGGCAAAAGTAGCGACGAGCGGGTCATTCTTGAGCATCAGATGAACGAGCGGGCTTTAGAGTACGAGCAAGCACTGAATAAAAGCGTCAAAATCAGACTTGATGAGAAAAGAGTCATGCTGGAAAACCAGCTAGCGGACACAGCTACATACAAACCAGGTTCCGAGGAACGTAAGAGTCTTGAGAAACTGCTTAAAAGGCACACTGAGGGAACTCCCGAGCGCCTAGAACTTGAAAAGCGCTATCGGAGGACGGTTGCATCTCGCGACGTCGTGGAGCGCGGTGAAAAACGGCGAGAAGTAGCTAAGAAAGAAGCGCTTGCCACACGTAGCTACAATCCAGCAGAGATTGTAGCGATCGGTACGCTGCGTTACTTGGAGGAGCGCAATGCGGCCCTTGAGAAGAAGCTTGGGAAAACGGGCGCACGTGTTGCTCGAGCGCTGGCGTTTTCGTTAGGTGGCTCAGGTATCGCGGCACTATTTGGACCAGTAGCAGCTACTGCGGTAGTCGGGGCGGCTGGCTACAGTGTGGCGCGCACGCTCGCTAGTACTGCTGTTGGCGGAGCCGTTGCTGGAGTCGCTGGGAAGCTATATGAAAAAACGCGTGGAAAGAAGGCAGCAGAGAGCTTAGTAACACAATTCGAAGGGGAGGGCGGTACGTCCGCCGACATTGCTAGAAAACGAAACGCGTATGTCGCCGGTAACGCAGAAGCGATAGCGCGCAAGCGCAAGCGTCTTGAGGTCGTCTCAGCAATAGCAGCGGGCGGTGGGCTGTCATACGGAGCTTCGATGGCCCTTGCCAACCCTGAATTCGCACATTTCATAGAACATGGCGTCGATGCAGCCAAAGTTGATTTGGAGGCAGCAAAAAACGCTATGGGCCGCGCACTACATGAAATCAATCCAATAGGTACGGCATACGGCGGGGAGCACGGCGTTAGTCATGTTAGTCATATGGTGAACGGACTCGGGGACCACTATCACCAGAGTCCTGCCGTCATGGCAAAGCTCGAGGTCGGAGCGGAAAACGGTCTTGGCTACGAAGCAATGATGCATCACCTGCAAGAGGAGGCGACAAAGCAGGGTCTTACAGCAACAGACTTTCCTGAAGGTAGCGACATGCACGCGTTGCTAGCAGCAAATGGCGCGGAACAAAGTAACCGCGTGCTGCAAGAGCTTGCCATTAAAAATCATTTCTTAGACCCAAAGACGCTTAAAAGCATCGAGGTACCGAAAACGGCGCATATGTCATTCGTCGATTCTGGTGATGGCAAGGGGAACATTTTGTACAGCAGACACGAATTTGCGCCGGTGCCTCGATCCGGCCCTGGCCAACTGTCGGGAGAGCCTCGCGCTGGAGAATTAGACCCGACCCAGCACATAACGACAGGCCAGCTTACCGGCGAGCCGCGTCCGGGGGACCATGATCCTGTCGGACACTATGCGGTGCACCGAGAACTGTCCGGGGAGCCTCGCCCAAATAGTCCGGATCCTGCAGGGCGTTTTCCCAATGATGCCGTAGCGCCGCATCCGCATGGAAACCCCTACGCCTCAGGTGAAGCAGTGAGCGGCTCTATGCATCAGCCAGAGATGCCAGCTGGTGAAGCAACTGGTGGCCCCGAACTGCACACAATATTTCCTCAAAATCCCACGGTCCCTGTCCTTAATGGGCAGGGGTATGAAGCAACCATTACAGAATGGGCGCGTCAGGCTAAAGCAATGGGACTAACGTCAGCAAATTTCCCGCCTGGTAGTCCTGCAGCACGTCTACTAGAAGCAGTAGGTACGCAGCATCAGTCGACAGTGGCTGATGTTATCGCGCGGGAGCACAATTTTGTGTACGAAAATGGGACGAGCCCCTTGATGCAGCAGGGCGGGAATATCCACGTCGGCACCAGCGGCAATTTTGAGGTGTTCGATCCGAAGATGTCGGTACACACGCCATTTGTCGAGAACGCGCCAACCGGCATGCGTGCCACGCCGCCCACGCCTTCGCCGCGTGCAGAAATGCCCGCTCCTGAAATGGGACGCGTATCGTCTCCTGGAATCACCGCAGATCGTTTGAATGAATACGTTGCCACGCATCCGGGCGCATCTGGGCCGTTTATAGTGAAGCCGGATGGATCAATTGGTGAAGCGGGCTCAATACACTCGAACGCTGCTCCACTTACTGAGAAGGCACCGGCAGTTGCGGGTGTTGAGCCGCAGAACCTGCCGCACTCGCCCACGGGCCAGCCTTCTGCAGAAGGTTTTCTCCGAGGGGTAAACGGACTCATGGTCGATCCGAAGCACGCATCGCTCTATCTAACGCCTGATGACAAATTTGTAGCATATGGCGGATCGTATCTCGATAGAACAAAGGCCGCTATGAAGTATGTATACGATCACCCGGGGAGTACGGTTTGGCTGCAGGGCGAGGGAGGAATAGGGCCGAATGGCGATCCGTACATCGTCTCGATGCATACGGAAGTTACAAACGGCCAGACGCTATTTTTCCCGCCCCAAGCAGTGACGCAGCCCGAACAAATAAATAAGGTGATACTACCGGAAGACCTTGTTCGCGTCGTGCAGTAGAAGTGCGTTTATAAAACGTGATACCATACCGCCATGGACGATAACGAACAAAAAAATGCGCTCGTAGCAGAGCTCGGCATAGCAGACTTTTCGGCTGAAGATCAGGAAAAGCTACTTGAGCAATTCGGCGAGGTAGCACTGAAGGCAGCGACAGTCGCGGTAATGCAAGACTTGCCAGCAAGCAAGCAAGAAGAGTTTGCAAAGCTTGCGGAAGCCGGTGACACTGGCCAGCTTAAAGCGTTTCTCGACAGTGAAGTCCCCGGCCACGAAAGAATAGCTGAAGACGCCGTTACTGCTGAGATTTTGAATTTTCGCGTAGCGCTTGCCGAAGAAGATATGGCGCAAGAAGATAGCGCCGGCACAGCAACCGTCTAACCGTCCTAATCCTTAATCGTATGCAAACTATCCAGACAGCGCTTGCCGTAGGGCTCGCGGTCATTGTAGTTGCGGTTTTTTTTGTATTTCCCGGGCTTAATCCCTTCGGTTCGGCAGTGAAAGCTGCGCAAACACAAACAGCTGTTACCACGACTACCACTAATACTAACAACCAAGCCGCGTCCACAACCGCACCTACTATGACCACTTCTGATGGGCTCCAAATAACAGACGAAACTGTTGGGACCGGTACGACTGCTGAGCCGGGCGATACGGTCACCGTGAACTACGTCGGTTCGCTTACAAATGGTACGGTCTTTGACGCCTCTGCTAACCACGGTAGCTCTGGTTTTAGTTTTACGCTTGGTAAAGGGCAGGTCATTAAAGGGTGGGATGAGGGTATCGTCGGCATGAAAGTAGGTGGTACGCGCAAATTGGTAATTCCGCCAGGTCTTGCGTACGGTAACCGGGCTGTCGGAGGGATAATCCCGGCTAACTCGACGCTTGTGTTTGAGGTGGAGCTCATGAACGTACAGAAACCGACCGGCCAGTAAAACTTGCAAGATTGCTAAATATGTGCTAAAACCCCAACGGGAGTTCCACTCTTTCGAGGTCAGGCGCTGTGTTTGATCGCGTAAGTAGTCCGGCAACAAAGGAAGGAGTACGAGACATGACAAACCCGTTCCGGGGCTTGCGCTCCGTTGTTTTCGGGCTTCTCGCCATACTGAGTCTGGCGGGCTGCGCCCAATCGCCGTTCAGCGGCTACACGCAGGCAGGTAGGGCAACCGCGCAAGCGGTCGAAACTGCCGCAGCACAGCAGCGCGTGCTCTACAGCCCTGTGGCGTCAGCGCAGATTGCGGTAGTGCAGAACCCAGACATCAACGGCGGGCGCCTGTCGGCAGCGGCGGAGATGAAGATTCAGCAGTACAACATCTCCTGCCAGAAGCAGGTATCGCCGCAGTTGGCGGGTCCGGTCCAGTCGGTCGTCGGCGGTGCCGTTCCGTACGCTGCCGCTGGTTTTGTCGGCACAGGAGTCGGCGCACACGCTGCGTTTGGCACAGCGGCTTCCGTTGCTACCTACGGCGTGTACGGCGGTCTTGCCGAGCTTGGGCTCGGCGGGATTAACGGTGCATTAACCGGCAGTTACGCCATGGCTTCGGCTATCGGCACCTGCACCAGGGACTTCTGGGAGGACGTCGTGCATACGAATCCGCTCTTCGCAGGTGCGCATGTCGAAGTGGTCTACTATGGTAAGCGTTGGTTTGGTTCTGCGCCTCCAGCGCTACGGGGTGCCGTTGCCAACAACACTCCGCAGGCGGCAAACGACAACGTCCGTGAGGACCGCGTGGTACGGCCGAGCGGGGTCTACCGTCCGACATCGCTCACCAGTGCCAGTGGGTCCCCGCGCTATGTGCGGGTACCTCCGGCAAGCGACCTGCCGAACCCGAACGAGGTTCTTCATCGCGCCGGAATCCGTTAAGGCACAATGAATACTTTGGTGACATGTTCACCGAACCGCCAAACCTGAGAGGGGGAGGCGGTTTTTCTTATGTTGCAGCAAATCTGGTAGGCTACGAGGACGTGAACCAATTTTCATTCAAACTTGAGAAGTGCGAAAAATCTGGTGGTGCCCGGGCAGGAGTGCTGCACACCCCACATGGTGATGTGCCCACTCCGGTGTTTTCCCCCGTTGGCACTCGCGGCAGTGTGAAGGGGGTGTTGCCTGAGCAGTTGCGCGCGCTTGGGACACAGATCGTGCTTGCCAACACGTATCACCTCTTCTTGAAGCCCGGAGAGGACGTGGTGCAGGGCGCGGGCGGAGTGGCATCATTTATGAATTGGCACGGCCCAACGATTACGGATTCAGGCGGTTTCCAAGTGTTTTCGCTTGGTGCCGCTTTTGGTAAGAAACTCTCGAAATTCGTTTCGGAGTCGCAGGAGTTTTCTGATCAAAACGGTCTAGTTGAGGTAGAGCCGACCCGAGAATCTTTTGGAAAGGAAACCGCTGCGCCGAAAGC
>JAJZPB010000029.1 GCA_021811365.1 bacterium | reverse complement strand
ATGCCTGCCGTGGGTGCGGTTCTGCATATCAATAGCGCGGGCGCCGCGAGCGCGGTTTCCGCAACCAAGCGCGCAGCACACCTGCGGTTCGCGTTTGTACATATTGGCGACGAGGCAAAACGCCTTTCCATCGAACTCGCCGAGCACTTTCGCAAAGCGCGGCTACCGCTCCACCAAAACATCGGCGTCGAGAGTCTGACCGAGCAGTTGAGTATTGCCGAACGCCACGCCTGCCCCTACATGCTCGTCATGGGCCGTAAAGAAGCCCTCGAACGCTGCGCGATTCTTCGCGACCTGCGCACCCAGCAGGAAACCGTTTTACCACTCGCCACCCTTATCGACCGACTGCGCGCTGCTGTTTAGCGGAGAAATCTTGCGCGGCTCAGCCGCAAATGGTACAGTCTGGGACACATGACTGCTAGCACCCGTATTGAAGTTCGCCGCGGCAAAAGCGAAAGTTCAACCGCGCTTATCCGACGTTTTTCACGGCGCGCTCAGGGCCTTGGTCTGGTGCGCGAGATGCGCGACCGGCGCTACTGGAAGCGCGCGAAGTCGAAGAACGTGCAGCACCAGCGCGCGCTCATTTCTAAAGACCGCCGCGAACGCTATCAAGAGCTCGTTAAACTGGGTAAAATCGACCCTGCTGCCCGCCGCACGCGCCGCTAGGCGGGTGTTTCCATAGATGGCGGGCGTCTCCATAACGAACTTGACGCGGCACGAACGAGTGCCGCGTTTCGCGTATGGGAAAGTCGCCGCGACCGTACTCCCTGGGTGGGACGTTTCGCTGGTGTTCGTCTCTACCGCTCGTGCGCGAGCGCTCAATGAACGCCTTCGTCGCAAGACCTACGTGCCAAACGTTCTCGCGTATTCGGTCGGAGAGAAGAACGGCGAAGTTTTTATTTGCCTCGCGCAAGCGCAGAAACAGGCCGCAGACTACGAGATGACGGGGCGTATTTTTGTCCTATATCTTTTTATCCACGGTTTGCTCCATTTGAAAGGAGCGGCTCATGGCGGTACGATGGAGCGAAGCGAGCAAAAACTCTTGGCGCGATTCGCCAAGAGTAGAACGCGCGCTCGCACCCATGTCCCGACGCATCACCACCGGCATTGATATCGGCACGTCCCAGGTCAAACTGGTCGTGGTTGAGGAAGTCGTCGATCCACGAACCTCGCGGCGCTATCCGCGCGTCATCGGCACCGGCCTTGCCGAATCGCGGGGAGTGCGCGGCGGGTATGTCGTCGACAAAGCCGAAGTTACCGCATGCGTACGCGAAGCGAAGCGCCAGGCCGAGTCCACTGCCCGCGTTCCTATCCGCGCGGGCTTTGTTGCTATTGGTGGGATCTCGCTCGACGAGACACGCGCGTCCGGTGAGGCGGTCATTAGCCGCGCCGACCAGGAAGTAACCGCGCTTGACGTAGAAAAGGCCGCGCATGCTGCGCGCGCTGCGGCTGCTCCGGGTTTTCTTAACCGCTCGGTACTGCACAGCATACCGGTCGAGCATCGCATCGACGGAACGCGCGTGCTCGGCGACCCGGTTGGCATGAAGGGCGTACGGCTCGAATCCGACTACCTTTTTGTCACCTGCCTCACCCAGCATCAAGAAATGCTTACCGAGGCAATTGAGGAAGCCGACATCGAGGTGGTCGAACAGATGGCTTCCCCGCTCGCAGGTTCCTACATGCTGCTCACGAACGATCAGAAAATGAAAGGCTGCGTGCTTGCAAACATAGGTGCAGAAACCGTCTCAATCGTCGTATACGACGAAGGCATACCGTTTTCAGTGAAAGTGTTCCCCATGGGTTCAAGCCACGTGACCGACGATATTGCGCTCGGATTGCGCATCTCTCTCGAAGAAGCTGAGCGCGTGAAGCTGGGAAAACTGACCGGGCACATGTATCCGCGCAAGAAAGTGGACGATATCGTTTCGACGCGCCTCAACGCGCTCTTTGCGCTCATCGCCAAACATCTCAAAGCACTCGGGCAGCGGGGTCCGCTTCCTGCCGGCATTATTATTTCCGGCGGTGGCGCGGGTATCGGCTCCATTAGTGATATCGCAAAGGACACGCTGAAACTTCCTGTCCGCCTTGCCGAATTACGGATCTCTGTCGATACCAAAATGCGCGACGCAACATGGGCAGTCGCGTACGGCCTTGCGGTCTGGGGGCTTACCGGCGACACGCTCACGCCCCGGAAGAACTTGCGTGCGAGCGTAACCGGTTTTCTCAAGCAATTCCTCCCGTAAGCCTCCAACGCACGTACTATATACGAGTCACATCTGCATAATGTCAATATTTGCATTCCCTGCGCTTCTGTTATCATTGCGTGAACGGACCATACTTTTCTATGTCAAAACGGATTGAACCCGAGATTGAAACATTTGCGCGAATTCGCGTGGTAGGCTGCGGCGGTTCTGGCGGTAATGCCGTCAACCACATGGTGGCGTCCAAGGTAAAGAACGTTGAATTCATCGCGGTAAATTCTGACGCCCAGGATCTGCACCGGTCGCTCGCCAAGCGCAAGATCCATATTGGGAAAAATCTGACCCGCGGGCTCGGCACTGGAATGAACCCCGACCTCGGCCGCCGCGCCGCTGAGGAAACCCGTCAAGAGATTCAAGAGGCGCTTACCGGCAGCGACATGGTGTTCATCACGTGCGGCATGGGTGGCGGCACGGGCACGGGCGCGTCTTCGGTTGTCGCAAAAATTGCGAAAGAGGTTGGCGCGCTTGTCATTGCAATCGTCACCAAGCCATTTTCTTTCGAGGGCGCGCAGCGCCGTGAGATAGCGGACCGCGGCCTCGACGAACTCAAAAAGGAGGTTGACGCCTTCATTGTGATTCCGAACGATAAGCTGCTCGCGGTAGTTGATGTGCAAACCTCGGCGAAGAACGCCTTTGCCCTGTGTGATGAGATTCTCCGTCAGGCAGTCGAGGGCGTTTCCGACATCATCACCACGCCGGGAGAAATCAACACTGACTTTAACGACATCAAGGCAATCATGGAGGCAGCCGGCCCTGCGCTCATGGGCATCGGCGTAGCCGACGGAGACGGACGTGCTAAAGAGGCGGCGCGACAAGCGGTCAACTCACCGCTTCTTGATGTTTCTATCAGCGGCGCCAAGGGTATTCTCTTCGTGGTCGCCGGATCCGACGATCTTGGAATCATGGAAATCCAGGAAGCCGCAAAGGTCATCAACGAATCGGTTGATCCGAACGCGCGCGTCATTTTTGGCATGATGCACGACGACAAGCTCAAAAAGGGTCAGATCCGCATCATCGTGATTGCGACCGGGTTCCCCGAAGGAGCGGTGCATTCAACCGGCTCGTTCAACGCGCAGGAGCGCTCGCTTTTCGCCATACCTTCCACCGAACGGCGCGAAGAAGACCGCGGACGCATTTACCATGAACTTCTGAAACGCGACGATCGAGCAGAAGAGCCTACGAAGCCTGCTGCGAAAGAGCGCCCGTCAGACGAACGCACAGAACAGCCCGTGCAGCAGCGACCGATCAGTATGGCTCCGGTTGAAAAAGTAGAACCTATCGTGACCGCAACGCCGCGCCGGCGCGAGGAGACGGCTGCACCAGCTCCTGAGGATGATGAGGCATGGGGCGCTATACCCGCTTTTTTGCGACGCCATAAAAAGTAAGCGTCGAGGTGAAAAAAGAGCGCCGGAGCTGTCCGGCGCTCTTTTTGGTTTACCAGTCGGCGTATCCACAACCGGCGTAGGGCGACGTGCTAAGGTATACTGCAAACATATGAAGGACCTTATCATTATCGGCGGCGGCCCTGCGGGCGTAGCAGCCGGCGTTTATGCGGCTCGGAAACACCTGAACACCGTCCTCGTGGCAGAGGAGATCGGCGGCCAGTCGGCAGTGTCAGAGGGCATTGAAAATTGGATCGGACTCGCAAAGGTGTCGGGCACCGATCTCGCCAAGGCGCTTGCGACACACCTTGACGCGGTTAAGAGCGATAAGGTTGAACTTATCATTGGGTCACGCATTGAAAGACTCGTACGCATTGACGGCGGCTTCCGTGCGACCACGAAGCGTGACGAAACCATTGATGCGCGCGCGGTGCTTATAGCAAGCGGCGCTTCGCGTCGTAAGCTTGCGGTCCCTGGCGCAGAAAAGTTCGAAAACAAAGGGGTCACGTACTGCGCGTCTTGCGACGGCCCACTCTTTGCCGGAATGGACGTTGCCGTCGTTGGAGGCGGCAATGCAGGCTTCGAGACGGCCGCACAACTGCTTGCCTACGCAAAATCGGTAACTCTCATTCACCGCCACACAACTTTTAAAGCCGACCCCATTACCGTTGAGCGCGTTTGCGCCCACCCGAACATGCGCGTCATTACGCATGCGGAACCGACTGAAGTACTTGGTGAGCAGTTTGTGACTGGCTTGCGCTACCGCGCTAAAGATACGGGCGAGGAATCGGTCTTGCCTGTTTCAGGAGTATTCGTTGAAGCGGGTGTGATACCAAACACAGGTTTTGCCGAAGGGTTGCTTGAACTCGACGAGGTGAAGCGCGTGAAGATAGACCCGCGCAGCCAGCGTACCTCTGTCGAAGGCGTTTGGGCTGCTGGCGACTGCACCGACGAGCTCTACCACCAAAACAATATTGCTGCTGGTGACGGCGTAAAAGCACTTGAGGACCTCTACCTTTGGCTCAAGACGCGTACGGACAAGTAGTGTGGCCTGCGCGACGCACAAAAACACTCAGCCCGCGCACGCGCGGGCTGAGTGTTTTTGAAAGCGTGCGCTATTTACGCAGCAGCGACCTCTCCGGTCCCTTCCTCGCCTTCACCCTGCTCGATCTTTTCCGGAGTAACCTCCGGATCAGTTTCAGTATCCATGATCGAATTTTGTTAGGTGGGTTTTATTTTCAACTTGAAAAATAAAACCTCATCCCAGTAATTAGCTGGCAAAGGTTTCGACCTACATGTACTACCCTATCACGGGGACGTGCCCTTTGGCAACCAAGTTGCCCATCTGTTTGTAACGATGATTGCTTTTTTCTTACGCTTATTTATATCCCTCTATGCATTCAAATGACTGCAGTAACGGTGGCGACTGCTCGGGGCACACTGAGCGCTCGATACTAAAGTCTTGGAGCTGCGTATATCACCTTTGCTCAAACCCACTTCGTACGCGCGACGTGTGGTTGCTCTGAACTGAAGCAGACGCCCTGCCGGTTGCGCTGGCTCTGCCTCGATGCGCCCTCGGTCGACTCCGACGCTCCAACATAACACCTCTATCATCACTACTGACGCAGAGCAGCTCTGCACCGTTTCTTTTGCATTTTTGCGCGGTTTCCGCCACCCCTCTGCCGCAAAGCGGCGAGAAAGATTGCCGTGCGCCTAGCTTGGAGTGCAACCACCATGTCTGATTTGGAAGTTTCTTTCTGCGGGCTACTCGGGATTCAAG
>JAJZPB010000008.1 GCA_021811365.1 bacterium | reverse complement strand
AGCGATGTTTTGCTAGCAGGCAAAACCGCGAGGCGGGGTCGCGAGCTCGGTGAGTGACGACGAACCGAGACGTGTGACCGAAACCTGTACTCAGGGTTTTCCACCCCCGCAACACGGTTGTGACGCCAGGAACCAGTACCGTTCCCCGCCAAAGTCGGTACAGTACCGCCAGGCATCACGTACGCAAAAGCCGCCCGAAAGGGCGGCTTTTGCGTGCTAATATTTCGAAATGAGCAAGCCATTTATCATTTCTCTTGCGATGTTCATTCTACTTTTGGCTGTTGCCTTAGTGGCTTACGACATGGGAAAAAAGAACGGTAGACCAGAAATGTTGCAGACAACTGGCACGAGCTACACACCTCTTACGGAACAACAATTCAAAGCAGAAGAGGCCGCGGGATTTTCCTTCGATCAGATTGTTAAATTTGAGAAAATACGAAAAGCAAAACCACCGTGCCCGTCCAGTGATCCCTTGGGACTGTTCAGTACTTGTACTGCAAGTACGACTGGAAACGCAAGCAATCCATTAGGAATCTAGAGTTTAAACATTTTTAACTATGAACGAATCTAAATCATGTGCGAGATGTGGACATGAAAAACAAGACCACGTGAGAATCGAATTGGCACAATCGCCTGATAGTAAATCAAAATCCGTTGTATATCGATGTGAGGAAAGGTGTCAGGTACCTTTTTGATACGCTTGACATATGCCTCGCGCTCCTCGTGTAGATGTTGGTGATCAGATATATCACGTCATAAATCGTGCAAATGGTCGCCAGACCATTTTTAAGACTCCGGAAGTCTATCGCCAATTCGAACAACTGCTAAAGACAGCAGTGGAAGAGAAGGGGATGCGTGTCCTCGCCTACGTCCTCATGCCAAACCACTGGCATCTTGTTCTCTATCCACATAACGATGGTGATCTAGGACGCTTCATGCAGTGGCTCACGCTCACGCATACGCAACAACATCGGGCTCGCACCGAAACCATTGGATATGGCCAGCTCTACCAAGGCCGCTACAAGTCCTTTCTCATACACGGAGAATTGCTCTCAAAAAGCTGGGAGCATATCTGCGCACGCTCTAACGGGACTTATGAAAACCATTTATTTCATTCGTCACGGAGAGAGTGAGGGTAACACGGGGTTAGTGCGTCAAGATGGATTCAGTCCCCTTTCTGATCGTGGTCGTGAACAAGCGGCGTTTATGGCTGAACGCTGCTCAAAACTGCCTATAGATCTATTAGTGGCCAGCACTATGACTAGGGCACAACAGACGGCATCAATAATCAAAGAAAAAATTGGGAAAGAAGTAATATCTTCGGATTTATTCACAGAGCGACGTCGACCATCGGCTCAGACAGGGAAGCCGAAGGACAATCCAGAAGTGTTAGTTATTGATAAGGAGATCTGGAATAACTTTGGAACTTCAGGGTACCGACATTCAGATGAGGAAAACTTTGAGGACTTACGGGACCGTGCACGACAGGCACTCGAGTTTTTGGCGAATCGTCCCGAAGAGAATATTGCAGTGGTTACACACGGTTTTTTTATGCGTATCATCATGGCGTACGTCGTGTTTAGAGAACGTCTCACGGGCAAAGAGTGTGAACTTTTTATGCGCACCTTTCATATGGAGAATACTGGTCTCACGATTATCAAATACGCCGGGCCGGACAAGGAGCCGTCGTGGTGGGTGTGGACGTGGAACGATCATGCTCACTTGAGTTAGGAAAACGTATTGGTACGGGTAACAGTACCGTCTCGGGCAAAAAGGTTGTGATGCCAGGAACCGGTGCGTTACGGAGATTGTCGAGCTTCACTGTCGTATTCGCGCTGCGGGTAAGCGGCGCTTCTCTCCGACGGGGATCTGATGCGGTTGTCCCTCGGCTGTGATGCACTAATCCTGCATGTCGACGTCCATATCGCGCCGATTGACTAAGTACCACTATTTCCTTAGTGTGAAGGTGTACCCGTTTGAGGATAATTCCTATAAGCCATGCGCCTTCTTACTGCACTTCTAGTCGGCATTGCTTCATGGTTTGGGCTCTCACATGGACGGATGCCTGTCCCGCATGCAACGGCAAGTGCGACGGTAGTTGCCACGTCGTCAACGCCGACTCCGTCAAAACCTATCTACCTTACCTTCGACCTGGACATGAATGGGTTCATGTACCAAAAGACCATGCAGACGGGACGTGTGTGGTACAACCCTGCCGTGTTCACGTACTTGGAGCAGAAGCGCATTCCCGCGACCTTCTTTGTTTCGGGGCTTTTTGCTACCACGTATCCACAACTTATGGAGCAGCTCGCCTCAACTTCTCAGTTTGCGTTCGAAAACCACAGTTATGACGAATCGTCATTCGTACCGCACTGCTACTGGCTCAGCACGCTCAAGACGAAACAACAAAAGATAGACGCGGTTGCTAAAACAGAGAGCATTATAAAAAAGTACACCGGCCAAACGGCAACCTATTTCCGATTCCCGGGAGACTGCACGAACACTCAAAATAACGCCCTTATCAAAAGCCTGGGGTATGCCATAAACGATGGCACGGACATCTCCGGAGATCCATTCAATAAGAACGCGAATGCAATTATACGTGCAGTGCTCTCAAATGCGACTTCAAGCGCAACCATACTCATGCACGTGGGTGGCCCGAATGCACCGGAAAGCCTCACGGTGCTCAAGTACATCGTCCCCAAGTTAGAGGCGGAAGGGTATCAGTTCGAGCGGCTGTGACTAGGGGTGAGGCTTGGGACGTAGGCTATACTAGCGATGCTTAAGAGGCTAATTTACCATTATGAAAATCGTTAGTACCTGGATTATTGTGCTTGTAGTGGTGGTTCTGGGTGGTTGGTATGTACTGTCGCGTGGTTCTAAACAGGTTCCTCCGGTTACTCAAACAACGCAGTCGGCAGCAACCTCGAGTTCCGTTAGCGGTACACAGCATACCGCTACTCCGATCCTGAACGTCGCAACCTCGACGAAGCTTGGATCCTATCTTGTGGCAACAAACGGCATGACCCTCTACACGTACAAGAAGGATAAACCGAACGACTCTGTGTGTACGGGTACGTGTGCAGCAATATGGCCTCCATATCTCGTCCCAAGCGCAACGAGCTCGCTGGCTGCCGCGGCGGGGGTTACCGGGGAAGTAGGCATAATTTCTCGAGCCGGTGGCGGCACGCAGGTAACGTACAAGGGCCAGCCGCTCTATTTCTTCAAGTTTGATGCCAAGGCGGGAGAGACGACTGGACAAGGGTACAAAGGTCTTTGGTCCGTCGCTAGGCCGTAGTGTCTTTGCAGTCCTACGACTTGCCGACCGTCGGCTGAAGCGCGTAGCGCTGCTAAGTCAGACCACAGGGAGGGTCCGTTCCTGTGGATGAGTGAGGCGGCCGACGAATGGCGCTAATTTGAATCGCTATCCCAGATAAACTGGGCTGCAAACGCGTCTAGTTTGTCCACCCAGAAATAAACGTTTGTAGATGGGGTAGTATCTCTGTTAGGGGAACCCCCCGTCTCTTACTTTTGTGGCCTGGTATAACCCCGCTCTCTGGGTGCATCTCGTTCTAGCAGATACGCTTACGCACGCGTACCTTTTTCCGCTTGCGGTCATTCTTGGCACTCTCATTCTCGAAGACCTGACAACTATTTTGGTTGGTATTCTGGCATCGCAGGGCGCAGCGGCTATTTGGGTAGCGCTCCTCGCGCTCTACGCAGGCATCGTTATCGGCGACAGCGGCCTGTACTGGCTCGGTGCACTTGGCCGCACGCACCCGTGGATTGGACGCTTTGTGCGCCACGAGCGGCTACGACCTATGCGCGAGCGGCTCGAGGGGAATCTGCGCCAGGCTGTAATCACGACCCGCTTCATTCCAGGACTTCGCTTACCAACGTATCTCGCCTGCGGTTTTTTCCGCATGTCGTTTAGAGAGTTCTTCGAGTCAGCAGTGTTCGCGACGCTCATTTGGACGACTGGTCTGTTCGGTTTCTCGTACGTGTTCGGTATCGCTACTGAGTCGTGGCTCGGTGTCTGGCGGTGGCCTATTGCAATCGGGATAGCGGTTGCTATCCTGGTATTCGAGCGGTATCGCATGAGGAAGGGCAAGCATCCGTAACGCGCGGAGCCCGAGACCCGGTGCCTCCGTTACCAGAGTGCTGAGAATACTGAGAAATCTAACAAGATGCCCGTCGAGAGACTTGAGGGCTGGATGGCGAAGCCAGAGAGTGAACGGAAAGAGGCAGAAGAAGCGCGTAAGGCGGAGTGGAACGCATGGCTTGAAACGCATAAGGATTCGGTTTTGAACACCATCGGTCTCGGCAGAGCAAAATCCGTCAGAACTGCGGGCATCGTAGAGACAATTCTGTGGTGGTTGGGAAGCATGGGCTGGACTGGAGAAAACTAGCGCGCGTTCGGCTAGCAATCTCGTATGACTATCTTTAGCTACATAATTATCGGGCTCTGGGTCGTACTGTTTGCCGTATGGATTTTCGGAGCGTTGACCGCAAAGCGGACGGCGTGGGCGCGCTGGCGATTTAATTGGAGCTACCGAATCGCTTTTGTCGTCATAGTTTTTCTGGCTCTCCGCCTACCGGTGATCGACCGCTGGCTTCACGAGCTCGCGCGTGTTGCGCACGGGGATCTTCTTCAGACCAGTCTGCTCTGGGGCGCTATTGGCGCAGGTATCACCCTCGTAGGTGTCGGCACTGCAATCTCGGCACGCTTCACGCTCGGGCGTAACTGGGGCATGCCTATGACTGAAAGAGTAGAGCCCGAACTCGTCACCAGTGGCGTGTATGCGTATATCCGCCACCCAATCTATACCGGCTTCATGTTCGGTATGATCGGAGCAGCAATCGGAGAAAGTGTTGTTTGGCTTATCCCGCTCGTGGCAAGTGCGCCGTACTACTTCTATAGTGCTAAGCGCGAGGAGAAGCTCATGCTCCGCCTATTTCCTGACGAATATCCTGCGTACCGTGCGCGCACTCGCGGCTTCCTGCCGTGGATTCTGTGACAAGCGCAGGAATTGAATCGACTCGCACGTAAAATCGGCGAGCAAATACAACGCTACACAAAACAGTTCGTATCCGAGAATGGCAGCAAGGTAGTGTGGCCCGCAAAGCAAACCGTCCGGTAGCAAAAGTGCCGAAAGTCAGTTCAAGATTGACCTGCGATTCCGGCGGTAATGACATTTTCATGCTCAGCAATCTCGGGCAGGAGATCGGGTGCGTACCAACGTCCGTAATGCGTTGCAGCACGGGATGGAAGACGGACAAGTTGTTATTCCCTGACGAAGGAGTCAATACTTTCCGATACTTGCGGAAATCGATTCAGCACAAGAATGTGATCAATGTCGGGGAGAACGATAAGCTTGGCGTTTGGGAAACGTGTCTGCGCGGCGATAGTGCTTTCTACAGGGAAGATACTATCGCGCGCACCGTGCATGAGCAGAACGGGAATCGATATGTCTTGGATATACGAGCTAGCGTCAAAGTCGTATGATTGCAGAGAACAGAAAAGATATACGCGTAAGCTCGTGTTTCGGATGTTCGCCCACGTAACAGGAATATTCCAGTCAGTAGTGTTTGGAAACTCTGAATAGTCTAGGTGCCGTCCGATTCGGTTAGAAAAAGGAAAGACTCTGACAAGCAATGTGCCGATGACGATAAGAGGCCGCACCAGCCGTGACATCGTGTTGGCTTCTGGGCGGACGCTCGGACTTAAGAAGACCGCTTTTGTCACTTTCCCTGGATATGTGTGGAGGAATTCAAACGCAATGAGTGTACCAAAGGAGTGGCTTATCAGAATGCATTCTCTAATATTGAGATATGTGAGCAGTGCGGCAAGGTCTCTCGCGAAGTGAGGTATCGAGTACGCCGCGTATTCTCTAGGCTTACTTGATTTACCGTGACCTTGGATGTCGTACGTAAGAACGTTGTATGAGTTCTCAAACCGCTTTTCGTATAGTCGCCAGGCAGAAAGACTTCCAGAAAGACCATGCACGAAGACGAGTGTTTCCCGGCCAGAAACGAAGGAATTCGATCGATAGCAGATGGCCATTTCTTCGAAATACTTTTCAGTCATGAGCTCGGCGCAACGAGAGATACAACGCTTCGAGACGAAGTACGCTCTGTCTGATGTCATATTCGTGGCTCTTAGAAAGTGATCGTGCTGCACTACACGAAAGGAGTTCAGTATCGGTTAGAAGCGTTATTGCCTTTGCGGCGAGATCAGCAGCATTCTCAGGTTCAAACAGAAGTCCGTTGCCGTCTACAAAATACCGCGCAGCGCTTTCGGGAGCATTTGCGATAAGTATCGGTTTCCCGCACGCCATAGCTTCTAGCACCGTCATGCCTTCGAGCTCGGCGAGAGAAGGGAGGACGTAAATGTCCGAGGCGTTGTACGCGTGAACCACATCCTCGTCGCTTAACTTGCCACAGAACGTAATGTTTTTCGAAACTTCAAGATTCGCAGCTATCCGCTCAAGCTCTTGTCGAAGGTGTCCGAAACCAGCAATAAGAAAGTGCGTATTTGGGGCTTTCTGAAGAATCAAAGGAACTGCACGGAGTAACGTATCTACCGACTTTTCTGGATGAAGGCGGCCGAGGTAGAGGATGTGTTTTTGGCTACGATTAAGGCCAAATTTCTCGAAGAAGGATGTCGCGCTCGCAGGATGAAATACGGTAGTATCAACTCCGTTAGTGATGACCTCTTGGCGTCGTGCATCGGTTTTAAAATTTGAAAATCGTTTTTTTGAAAAAGTGCTGGGGAAGATGATGGCGTCCGATTTACTATAGAGCCATTTGAGATACAGGTAAAAAACGCGATTTAATACTGTCACAGGCAAGAAAGACGGGAGGTGAAGAAAGATGTTTTCGGGCTGGGTATGAGAGTGGGCCACGGAGGGAATTCCTAAGCTTTTGGAGGCTTTTAGTGCGGCAACTGCGGAGAAGGTGGGAATCATTACATGGACCACGGTAACCTTCTCGTCCGTAAATATTTTTTTTAATTCAGAGATCTTCGGGAAACAGAGATGTATTTGCCCTTCCGTCTTTGGCAAAAGGACAGATCGAAAACGATAGACACGGATATTCTTGTGATAGTCGCTTGCCGGATGTTCGACGGAACGTGCTGCAATGAAAATTACGTTGTGGCCGCGAGCTGAAAGCCGCTCGGCAAAGCGAAGTGTCGATATGAAGGACCCTGCGATGCAGTCAGTCACCGCATCATTCACTATTGCGATAGAGAGTTTCTCGGAAGCCGGCGTTTCCATAGTCAGACACTACGCTTTTTTTGACTGAAGTAGGAGAAACCGAGAATTCCGACGGTCAGCAAAGCGACACTGCTCACGGTGGCGGCGAAATATGTAAAATACAAACTAATCTGCACGTATGCATAGCCAAAGAAGATGCCGACGAGAAGAAGGGCCGATGATTGTAGCACCGATAGGACGGCGGCTGTGAAAGCGAACCTCCGGTATGGGATTTTCAGGCTCCCGGCAGCAATAAGGCCGATAAAGCCGATGCCATGGATGAGTTTAGATTGTGCAATGGACTTAAAATGGTGCGCTCGAAAGTACTCACGGGCTTGCTGAAGGCGTTCGTCCGTTATACCGATTAAAGATCCTCGCCGGTGCAATAAGCCGCTACCAAAGCGGCCGAGCGCATATTGCAAGCTGTCACCAACGATGTCGCCGAAAATGACGACCGGTAGAACAATATATGCGTTCATAAGTCCAATAGAGACCAGGAATCCGCCGATAACCGTAAGAATGGGCCCTTCGATGATTACAAGCGGAAATAGAATAGAATATTTGTATGTCTCAAGGAGCGTGACGAAGCTGCTCATACATATGATTTTACGTAAGCTTAAATTGCTTCACCTCTTGTTGTTAGAACAGATTCCAAAATAGGCTAAAAATGTTGCCGGTAATCTAATGGCCAGGAGAGCCGTGTCCGTCAGGAAGAGTAAAAGAAACGAGTCGCCTTTTCTTTTACGGGTAACGCATGAGATTAAACGGTGTTGGCAATAGTAACACATAGATTGGAGACAAGCTTCTCGGCAAAAACTACATTAGTGTGTTCGAATCGTACTCCGTGACAGAGCCCTTTCGTGTATGAACCAGCCTGTCGTGACAAGCTTATAGTCTAAGAGTCGTGCATAGAAGTCCATGGGGAACGAGTTACAGTAGTCGGTATTCCTTGCGGCTTCCTGCGGACGGTTCGCGGGGGGTAGAAGCTAGAGGGAGGCGCTATGGTATGATTCGGAGCGACTTTGTATGCGAGAGAGGACGAATGTATCGGAACTGCCATTTGAGGTTTGGACGAGCTACATACCATCTTCACGGATGGTTTTCCCATCGTATCTGCATGACCGCCTGAAGTATTTTTTCTGGCGGCTGTATACGCCCTTGCATCCCTTCATTCGCGATGCCGCGCTTGCGCTTGGCATCGTGCGCCATAGCGGGAGACAAGAATTCCTGCTCGGATACATAGCGCCGGGGCTCGACGTCCGCGCGTTCGTTGCTCACTGTGTCGAACGAGGATACGGCAATCATTTTATCGCCTGGCGCGAAGAAGGGGAGCTGGTGAGTTTGCGGCGGGTCCGCGGTTTCCAATACCAATACCACTTACGCATATATGAGGACGGTGACGTGCGCGGCCATTATGAGCTCACGCCGGAATGCCATCCCGTCCGGCACATCAAAGGAATCGGCATAGAAGATAGGCGCCACGAATTTTACGAGGATATTGGCGATTGGCTCGTGGGCAAGCGTTCAAGCGCGACGAGTCGCGAACCACTCATGGAGACACGCGGTGCTGCTCGAGCAGAACAACTGTCAGCGTGAAGCAATGCTGCGGCTTCATTCGCTGAGTATTGAACGTCTGAGAGGTTTGTTCGTCAAAACGTCTTCGCCTTTAGGCGAGCTCTATTTTTATTTTGGCGTGATTTCTGAAGCGCTAGAATTGACCAAAATATAAAGTTAAAAAACGCCGACACGGCAGCTACCGGCATCTGCATGGTCACGTAGGTGACGGCTATGCTCAGGGCTACGGTACCGGTAATAATTGACGTCCAGATTTCCGGCTTATCGCTCGAAAAAACCGACGGCAAAAGTGCGACGATAAAAACAATCTGCCCGAGCGTTAGTAGTGCTTCTTGCCAGTGCATGTATGGGTAGTATAACGCGCTTGTGCGGAGTCCCTGTAGGGGGCTATCCTGAGGCAATGGAAATAACACTGAGCGGAAAGCGCGCGCTTATTACCGGAGGCAACTCTGGTATCGGCGCCGCTATAGCAACTGAGCTTGCGAAGGCAGGGGCAAAGGTCGCAATTAACTACGTACGCCATCCGGAAATTGCACAGCGCATGGTAGAGGATATACAGCAGGCGGGTGGCGAGGCGCTGTGTATAGAAGCAGACGTGTCGAAGTCTGAATCCGTCGCGCGCATGTTCACCAAGCTCGATGACGCGTGGGGCGGAATTGATATTCTCGTCAACAACGCAGGAATCGACGGTGTAAAGGCGGACAGCTGGGACGTCGAGCTTAAGGACTGGGAAGAGGTCATTAACATCGACCTGATAGGGAGTTTTTATTGCGCGCGGGAAGCGCTCAAGCGCATGGTGCCGCAGAAAAGCGGAGTCGTGCTTTCTACTACGTCGGTGCATGAGGTTATCGCCTGGACCGGCCACAGCGCCTACACCGCTTCTAAAGCGAGTTTGAGCATGCTCACTAAGACGCTCGCACAAGAAGCAGCGCCGTATGGCGTGCGGGTGCTCGCGCTAGCACCTGGAGCAATCAAAACAGCCATTAACGAAAACGTCTGGAGCAATGCTGAGAGCATGCAGGACCTGCTCGAGAAGATTCCTTTGCGCCGCATCGGCGAACCCGAGGAGGTAGCACGCATCGCCGTGGTTCTCGTGAGCGACGTTGCATCGTATATGACCGGCCGCACGGTATTCGTTGACGGCGGAATGACTGATTATCCGGATTTTGCGCACGGCGGATAGTCCTTGGGAGAAAAGGTATCCATGGCGGATCTTTCACAAGCACCAGGAGCACCAGGCATGCCGGCGCGGTGGGCGCCGGGACCGAAAGACGGCGTCGGTACCGCGCTATCAAGCGCAAGCAACGTTTGGTTTACCATCGGCCACGGCATTTTAAATGAAATTTTCTATCCGCAGGTAGATACGCCGTCCGTTCGCGATTTTGGTCTTATTGTTACGGACGGACACCAGTATTTTTCCGAAGAGTCGGCAAGCGTCGATTCAGAAGTTGCTTGGGGAAGTCGAGGCGTACCGGCCTTCCGCGTAACTAACCGTAGCCGCGACGGTCGATACCTAATCAGAAAGCGCATTGTAAGCGACCCCGAGCGCCCCGTCGTGCTCCAACGCATATCTTTCCAATCAGTGCAGGGTGGCGACTACCGCCTCTACGCACTGCTGGCTCCGCATATGGGCGACAGAGGGGGAGACAATACGGCTTGGGTGGAAGAGAGAAATGGGACGCCACTGCTTCTCGCGGAACGCGACGGATGCGTGCTGGCGCTTGCGGCGTCTGTCCCATTCCTTCAGTGGTCGGTTGGTTTTGTTGGTATAAGCGACGGCTGGCAGGATCTGCATGCACACGGGGACATGACCTGGCACTACGAGCGCGCAGACGGCGGGAACTGCGCGCTTACCGCGGAAGTGGATGGTATCGGTCGTGAGGTTACTTTGGCGCTCGGGTTCGGCCGCACCGCTGACGCGGCAATCACCAACACCCTTGAAAGTCTCGCGCAGCCGTTCAAAGCGGTGCAGAGCCGTTACACGGCTGGTTGGAAGCAGTGGCTTGACGGGCTTGACGCGTCCGCTACTGGGGTACCAGCCGCTATGCCAGTGCTAGTGCATAAAAGCCTGGCAACGCTCAAAGTCCACGAATCAAAAAATCCTGGAGGCGGTCTTGTCGCGGGACTTGCGACGCCCTGGGGGTACGCAAGCGGCGACGACGCGAAGATCGGTTATCACGTCGTGTGGACTCGGGACATGGTTGAGTCTGCGGGCGGACTAATCGCTGCAGGCGCTCGCGAAGGTGCTGCGCGCATGCTGCGGCTGCTTAAAAATACGCAGCAATCTGATGGACACTGGCCGCAGAATATGTGGGTCGATGGCACGCCCTATTGGGGCGGCATTCAGATGGACGAAACGGCGCTGCCTATCGTGCTCGTCAACATTGCGCGTCGAGAAGGCGCGCTTCCCCACGATGCCGCGAATGAGTTTTGGCCGATGGTCCGCGCTGCGGCGAGCTACATTTTATGCAATGGACCGGTGACGCAACAGGACCGCTGGGAAGAGGACCCCGGCTACACCCCCTTTACGGTCGCTGCGGAAATTGCGGCGCTTTTAATAGCAGCAGATTTTGCCGAAGAAGCTGGGGAGAGCGAAGCGGCAAAGTTCATGCGGGAAACAGCAGACGGATGGTACGACCAAATCGACGCGTGGCTGTACGTTACCGGCACTGATTGGTGCGCCGAGTTTGGCGTTAGCGGTTACTACGAGCGTATCGCATCCGTGAGTAACGATGCCGTGAGCCGCTTCCAGAACGTGGTACAGGTAAAAAACGTGCCGGGCTCCGACGCATGCCAAAGCGCCGTACACCTCATTAGCCCCGACGCGTTGGCGCTTGTGCGCTTTGGGTTACGCAAGGCCGACGATCCGCGCATCGTGAATACGGTCAAAGTCGTTGACGCGCTGCTTAGGATAGAAACGCCAGTTGGCACCACGTGGCGTCGCTACAATGACGACGGCTACGGCGAGCACGCCGACGGGTCTGCGTTCGACGGCACGGGAATCGGGCGCGGATGGCCGCTGTTGACCGGGGAACGGGCGCACTACGAGTTGGCGCTCGGTCGCCTGAACGCAGCGAAAAGACTAAAGGTTGATATGGAGCATTTTGCCGGGAGGGGCGGGTTGTTGCCTGAGCAAGTGTGGGACCGCGAGCCAATACCAGAACACGAACTAGCGTTCGGGCGACCGACCGGTTCAGCGATGCCGCTCGCCTGGGCTCACGGAGAGTACCTCAAGCTGTTCCGCTCGCTTCGCGATGGTCGCATATTCGACCAGCCGCTCCAGACGGTAAAACGGTACCTGGAACACAAGTCGTCGGCGTCCATAAAGTCCTGGCGCTTCAATCACAAAATACGAACCATTTCTCCGCACCTCCAGCTGCGCATCGAAGCGCTTGCTCCTGCAACGGTGCACTGGACAAAGGATAACTGGAAAACTGTCCGCGACGACCCGACGCGGGACACAAATCTTGGAGTCCACTTTGCAGATCTCGACACGCGCGGCTGCGCGAGCGGCACAAAAATCGAATTCACGTTCTACTGGCACCACACCGATACGTGGGAGGGGCAGAATTTTAGCGTCGAAGTCCAGTAACGAACTATTCCGCTAGCGGCCGAGCTCGCTATCCGTAAGGCGTATACTTACGGCATGAATCCAAAAATTTCTGGGACGCTCATGTTCCTTATTGTGCTCGCTACCTTCATTACGGGGACGGTGGCCTATCCGCGCGTTGGGACGGTCGCGCTTGCCTTCGGCTTGCCGACCATGCTGCTTGCGCTCTGGGGTCTTTGGGCGCTCTTGCCTGCAATCGACCCGATTGCGAAGGGTTTTCCGGGCTTCCGCTACATTTACGACTTCTTTTGGATTCTTCTCGTGGGGGTGCTTGCGTATGCCTACGCACTTAGGCTTGGCTATGCACTTGGTTGGCAGGTGAACGTGCTTCACTCGGTAACGCCCGCTGTCGCCGTACTTCTGTTTGTGACGGGAGTACTGCTGCCACGCATCCGGCGCAATTGGTTCTTCGGCATACGCACTCCTTGGACGCTCTCTTCGGACGAGGATTGGGCGAAGACGCATCAGTTCGCGCGCCCTCTTTTCATGGCTGCAGGGGTGCTTGCATTTGTCGGCGCGTTCACCCCGCGCGTCTTGAGTATCGGACTTATCATCGGGCCGTTTCTTTTGGCTGCTATTATGAGCGTCGTTTACTCGTATCTTGTTTTTCACCGCAGGCAAACACTCGGAAGGAGTTGAGTACAAGGGTAGCGAATTACGGCTCGAGAGCCCACAACGAAAAACGCAAGGATTGCCAACAGTAGCCACGAACCGAATCGCACGCGGCATCTTTTGGTGCAGCGATCTATTTGAAAATGTAGGCGGCGAGTCTCTGGAACCAGGAGGGGTGCTTAGGAGCGCCGCTGCGTTGCTGAATAGGTCGAGCGACGGCAGATTCTTCGGTCTGCAAAAAGAGGCGTGGCACGGGAAGAGCCTCTCGGTTGGTTGCGGGAATGTGCGGGTTTCGATCCGCTACGGGTAGCCGGAGATAGGTACTGCGCGCGCGGACAGTACGGAGTACGACAAGTATTGACAATACAGTGGATTGTGCTATTCTTTACATAGAAGGCTCGATCTTGGGTCTGGAACCGCCCGTAGGGGCACAGCGAGGAGTGAGCGAATGAACGCAACGGCACGATTCTTTATGCTGGGCCACGTCGAGACAGCAGCGCCGTTTCTGATCGGGGTCCTCCCGGTTCTGAGCTATCTGGCGTACCGGCTGGTCCGCTGGCAGTTTCGGCGTCTGGAGGTCAAGTACGGCCTTCGCCCGTGGGAGGTCGTGCGTATCTGGCTGCAGGTGGTCTGGGCCGAGATGCGTTGGCTCGTGCCGGTTGTCGCCGTCGCCGCCGTCCTGCTGGCGCTGCTCCAGATGCACTGGATAGTGTGCATTGTGGCGCCAGTAGCGCTGGTGCCGTGGGCCGGTGCAGCAATCACCGCGCACCGCCTGCGGTCCGCTTACCCTCCAACCATAGGCGGAGTTGTCGAAAAGGAGTGAAGCAGAAAAAAAGAGGGGGAAGAAAGGGTGAGTCGCGAGCGCGTGCACCTTTTTGAGTACCTCAGATCCTCGGCAACAGCCGGGGATTTACTTTTTTAGGACACTGCATGTACGCCACCGGTGCGGTTTGGCTGACAAAAAGACGCTTCGTATTCTCGACGCTTTCTTGGCCCGTACGCGACACCGCTCGCACGGTTCCCGTAGCAGAGTGGGGGGGGATTCTCGTCGCCCACGATTAAAAATCGAAATCCCCAAGCATTTTGCCAAGAGAGGAAGTATACTGTGGCCGCATGTTTCCCGTACGAAGACACAAGGCCGCCGCGAGTAAGCTGGCGGTCGCTCTTGCCCTCGGCACTCTCGGTGCCGTATATGCCTGGCGGTCGCTACTGGTGAGCTGGCCGCTCGTCGTCATTTATATGATGTTCGCGTGGAAAGAGTACGCATCGGCGCCGCTTCTGTTGAAAGTGTTGCGTTCTCGTCGGCTTGCCCGGTGGGCGTTGACGGTAGCCGATCCTGTTCTCTACGCAGTCCTTGCCGCAGTCTTTGCGTACCCCGCGTATTTTGCCATCCTCATGATTGGAGCTCTGTTGTTTGAAGCGCTTGTATTTATGCTCGGGTTTACGAAAACCGAAGAACTCACCTCAATACAGCGGAAGGTAAAGATGAACATCGTGGAGTCGCTACTTGCGCTGCTCGCGTTCATTGGGACGTTTTTTTCGTACACGCAGATTGCTCTGGTCTTCTGGGGCATTCTTGTAACGGACATAACGATCTACTCTATTTTCTTTAGAAATGTCTACACCGTGCGTGCTATGCCGGACCCTGCCTAGCTGCCCCCTGAACACGTCTCCATGAGCCTCATTTCCATTGCCAATAGTCCGCTTAGGGCGCTTCTCTTCTGGGCCAGTTTCTACGCGTGGTTTTTTGTTTTTGAAACCTGGGTAAGCATGCGCGACATCCGTAATAAGTTGGAGACAAGCCACCAGGACAAACAAAGCGCTTTATTTTTTCTTGTCATGTTTTACGCAGGGATATTCAGCGCGCTCGCGTTTGCGTATTTGGCCCCGGCGTTCCGTATGGATTATACCGACGCTGATATTTCTCTATTTGTTATGGGCATATCGTGCATATGGCTGGGTATTTTATTCCGGTTTTGGTCAATCCAAACGCTCGGAAAGTATTTCCGCACCCTCGTCTTAATCCACGATGACCATAAACTCATTACATCGGGGCCCTATAAATACTTGCGCAATCCCTCCTATACCGGCTCGATACTTTCTGTGTTCGGTGTCGGTTTGGCGCTCGGCAACTGGATGAGCCTGATCTCGATAACGGTTGCGGTCGGCATCGGCTATGCATGGCGCATTCATGTTGAGGAGGCGGCGCTAAAGGAGCGCTTCGGTGCTGCATTTGATGAGTACGAGAAGAAGACGTGGAGCCTTATTCCGTACGTGTGGTGAGCGAGCTGCTCGGCTGAAACGACTCAATTTCGTATTCTTTCTTCCGGCGCCGAGGGCCGCATGACCGCCAGAGGGTCGCGGCTATGTACGAGTCGACTGACTGCGCTACGAATGTCGATGAATTCCTCGTTTTTCATAAGCGAGAGCGAAAGCGCGGCGACCACGAGCCCGACGACTCCGCCCATGAACCCATGCGCGAGAACCATGCGCAGACTATCGAGCGAGGAAAGGCCACCTAAGAGTATAAGTGTCGCATACCCGGCGGTGCCGGCCGCAGCTGCAGCAAGGGTGCCTTGGAAGAGGGGTCGTACGAGACTCTGAGCGAGTCCTGGCGCTGCTTCTCGAAGCGCGTAGGTTGACCAGGCGGCTAAGAAGACTTCGCCCAAGGTCGCTGCCAGCGCAAGCATTAGAACGACGGAGTCGCTGGTAGGGCTAATGTTCAGCATGTTCGAGAGCCAGAAAGCAAAGGTACTGCGAGCCAACGGCGTCAAAAAGAAAAGCGAGGCGAGTATGGTCAGAGCGGCAGCCCCTAGCTGATACATAAACGGCCGCCACGACTGCTTTACGGCGTAGAGCGCGCGGAAAAAAAGAAGCACTAACCCTTGCGCCGCGAGGCCCACTACAAAAAGCGCCAGGAGCGCCGCGGTGAGCCGCGTGGCGTTCCAGTCAAATGCGCCGGAGCCAAGGATGACGCGCACGAGGTACTCTCGAAGCACGACGATAAGCCCGAGAAACACCATAGACCAGAGAATGATATGGCGCGCGCTTGAAGAAAGGATGCGCGTAAAAGCGTCGCGGTTAGTAAACGCGTTCTTGCTGAGCGCAGGAAAAGCGGCAACCGCGTAGGAACCCCCTACGAGCGCGAGCGGCACGTTCTCCAGGTTGCTCGCGAGCGTAAAGACAGAAACACTGCCGCTCGAAAGACGCGCCGCAAGCGCAGTGAGGAATAGAAGCGTGAACGAGTCCATGCCGATCGCGAGCGATCGCGGAACCGAGTCGCGCACAATCGGCAGCATCATTGAAAGGCGCGGCCATGACGGCCGGATACGAATGCCCGAGCGCAGGACAGCTGGGATGTTTGTGGCCACATAGAGCACCGCGCCTCCAACGACGCCGTAACCGATTCCGGGAAGACCGTAGAGCGGGTAGAGCACCACGGTACCGAAAATAATGCCAAGATTGTAGAGCACCGGCGCAAGCGCGAAGAGAAAGAATTGCTGCTCTACCTGCGTCACGCTCCCGAGCACCCCGGAAATGCCGAGCAGAATCGGCTGGAGCAAGAGCACGCGCGCGAGCAAAATGAATTCGCCGCGCTGTGGCGAGTTTGCAAAGCTCGGGTAGATTGCGAACAGCACGTGCGGCGCGAAGACCGCGAGCACAAGACAAATTATCCCGCCGCCAATTGCGAGGAACGAGAGCGACTCCGAAAGGAGTGCTCCCGTTTCTTCACGCGACGTATTCAGTATGTACGGAATCAGAATGTATGCGCTTACTAGAGAGGAGACGAGCGCAAAGACCAGGTCGGGTACTTTGAAGGCCGCGTAGTAGAGGTCGAGCGTTTGCCCCGCACCGAATACATGCGCAAAGGTACGGTCGCGTAGGAGCGCCAACAGCTGCGAAGCGAGCGTAAAGACTGCTAGCAAGTATGCCGCCCGGTGCATTCCGCGTACCGGCCCGGCAAGGCGTTTTAGTAATCTGCGGACCACCGGCTTATCCTACTACAACTCGCGTGCCGTGCTCGTGTGAATGTCGCCAGCTTAGAAAACGCGTACGCGTATTGCTTTCCGGCGCCGCAATTCGCCTCGGAGCCGAAGCGGCAGTATACTCACGTCGATGCAGAAGAATGCCCGAATGGCACGCCTCAAAGAGCGTCTTTCCGATATTGCGCAACTTGCTTCGGTAAACGCACTGCTTGAGTGGGATCAGGAGGTGCTCATGCCCGCGAAGGGCGCGGATGCGCGAGCCGCAGCCATTGCGCTCGTTAGCGGATTGCACCACCAAAAGCTCATCAGCATTGATGACGACAAAACGCTTTCTCTGCTCCGTAAGGACGTAGAGACCAAGAAGTTGAAAGGGGAGGGCGCGGTCATGGTTACCGATACCTGGCGGGCGTATGAGCGCGAACGCAAGCTGCCAGAAGCATTCGTGCGCGAGCTAGCGGAAACGACCTCAAAGGCGCATCTCGTGTGGGTGGAAGCGCGCAGAGCGAACGAATTCAAGAGATTTCTTCCGATGCTGCGCAAGATCGTCAAACTCAAGCGCAAGGAAGCGGAACTGGTCGGCTTTAAGAAATCGCCGTATGACGCGCTCCTCGACGCATTCGAGCCGGGCCTCACGACCGAGGAGGTGACGACTATGTTTGACGATCTGAAGGACTTTCTTGTGCCGTTTCTTAAGCAGCTGCAATCAGTAAAGGGCAAGACGGATACCAAACGTATTCTCGGGACGTTCCCGCTCGAACGGCAGCGAGACTTTAACCGTTTCGTTGCGGAGAAGATGGGCTTCGATACTGCTGCAGGGCGGATAGACGAGAGTGTGCACCCGTTCACAACCTCATTCCATCCGAGCGATGCGCGCATTACGACGCGGTACAAGGCGCACGACCTCATGTATTCGGTCGGGTCGACGCTCCACGAGACGGGTCACGCGCTCTACGAGCAAGGGCTGCGTGCCGAGCACTTTGGCACTCCGCTCGGCGAGGCGGTGTCGCTCGGCGTACACGAGTCGCAGTCGAGGCTCTGGGAGAACAACATCGGCAAGGGCGCTCCTTTTTGGAAATACCTGTATCCAAAACTGCAAGCGGCGTTTCCGGAGCCGTTCCGGCAGGTTCCGCTCAAAGACTTCTTACGCATCGTGAACAACGTCACGCCTTCGCTTATCCGCACTGAAGCAGACGAGGTCACCTACAATCTGCACATTCTCATCCGTTTCGAGATTGAACGGGAACTCATCGAAGGCTCCATTGACCCGAAAGACCTGCCTGCGATATGGAACGAAAAAGTGAAAACGTATCTCGGCATACCGGTGCCGGACGATCGGCTCGGTGTTTTGCAGGATACGCACTGGTCGCAGGGATTGTTCGGGTACTTCCCGACCTATACGCTCGGCAATCTCTACGCCGCGCAACTGTACGCCGCAATGGAGCGCGCGATTCCGAACCTGTCGAAAGAAATCGCGAAGGGCGCTCTTTCGGTACCGCGCGAGTGGCTGCGGGACCAGATTCACGCGAAAGGCAAGAGGTACGCGCCTGCGGAACTCATGAAGCGGGTGACAGGCGAGTATCCGACGAGCCGCTATTTCACTGAGTATCTTAAGGCGAAGTATGCGGCGCCGGTCGCGTAAGCGGGTCTCTCAAGCGAACATATACGCAGTAATTTGTGTAAAATCGTGCAGGATGTGCACGGCGAGCGGTGTAAGAAAAAGCCGTGTGGTACGTTATACTGCTAGCACATGGGCAATTCCTTTTTTATGAAGCGATTTCTTACGACCCTTGTGTTCGCGGCTTTGTTTTCGTTCGGGCTTTTTGTACCTTCCGTTTCTCATGCTGCAAGCTTAAGCGCTGATCAGGTAAACTCGATTTTAGGAGTATTGCGGGCATTCGGTGCCGACGCACCGACCGTGTCGCGCGTGGCGCTGGCGCTCGGTTCGGCGCCGACCGTCTCGAACGTATCCGTCTCGGATCCTGTGGCGCAACCCGCTCCCGTTCCTTCGGCGCCTGCGTATGTACCGCCGCCGGTAGTCGACAGCCCATACACGTCGAGCGGCATAGGTTACGATATTTCTTTCAATACGCACTACTACCCGGCGACTGCGTTTGGTTTTGCTGTAGTTGGCGTAACCGCGGGTAAGGCCTACACTCACAACGCACGGCTAGCGACGGAGTTTTCCTGGGCACGTATGAGCTCGGCGAACTCACCGACGATATACCTGAACCTTAATGCGCCGTATGGTTCGAGCGCAACAACTGCTCGGCTGAGTGCGCCGCGGGCCTGTAACGGCAACCTCTTCGGTGCGACGACGACGTCGAGTTCCGCCGGTGGCACGTTCCCGGAGCCTACTAAGTGCGCGGCGTACAACTACGGCTACAACGCAGCAAAGGACGCGTACGCGTACGCGTCTAGCCAGCCGTATGTTGCTGCTTCGCTCTGGTGGCTTGATATAGAAGATGCGAACAGCTGGTCGGAAAACACCGCAATAAATGACCAGGTAATCCAGGGCGCAATCGACTATCTCAACTCCGTCAATATACAGGTCGGCCTCTACTCCGTGCCGTACATGTGGCGGAATATTGCCGGAGACGGATTTACGCCCACGGAGTCGCTCGGGAGTCGTACGCAACCGGTGCCGACCTGGTTTCCCATTGGTATCGATACGCAGATCGGAGCCATCAATGCCTGCCGCCGCCGACCGTCATTCATTCTTGGCAGCCCCGTGTGGCTCATTCAGTACGAGCTTGATTCGACTGCTGTTGATCAAAACATTGCGTGCTGAGTATCGGTGTGAACGATACAAAAAGAAACGCTGCGTCACGCAGCGTTTCTTTTTTATGCGGAGTTGTTGATATCCCCTTGTGAGAGTGCATGTGCTGTTCGTATACTTGCAAATAAGAAAGTACTTTCGGCAACTCACGTTAGCGGGGTCGCATACGCGAAACCCTGTTACGCTCACTTTCGGACGCACCAACGCAAGTCATGTGACGCGCACGGTCGGCTGGTGGAACGAAAGTCCGAAGTAGCGGGGAGCCCCCTGTTGCCGGTCTTTCGACTATCAAATCACGGTACCACCATGGCAACGAAGAAGAAGGCCAAGAAGGCAGCATCGAAGAAGCGCAAATAGTTCACCTGCGCTCGAGAAAAGACGCCGGTGTGTCCGGCGTTTTTTCGTTTCCGCGCTTGTGACCTGTTCGCCGGTGGTAGGCAAAAACAACTCTCTTCAACGACGTATGTCGGGACGCGGGTAATCGGTGTTCGTTTTTTCAGTAGTATCAAACGGGCATTGGTGGCTCTATGCCGGACGCGCTATACTAGAGGGGCCAATCGGCGCCACAATGGATGAAAGAGAGGGCAGCATGCCCGTTCGTAAAAGTGCCCGGCACTACTATGGCGACACCGTCCGCGTACTTTTTGTGCTCGGCGCGGTTACGCTCTTTGTCGCTGAATCAACCGGCGCGGACTTGCCGCTCTCCATTACAGGCGCCGTTACTGCCGCGGTCATACTTGTAATCGCCGCCGGTATCACTAATCCTGAGCAGCACTGGATTCACTACGTAAATGAGCTTATCGCGATACTGGGTACGCTCATTTTTGCCTCGCGCGCGATTGAATACTGGCGGCAGGGGATGAGCGCGCTCGACGTCTCGTATCTTTTCACTGAGGTGCTAGCGCTATTTTCCATCATTGCGCTCTATTTTACTACCAAGACAGTGCGTGGCGTACTGCTCCGCCCGCGTCTCAAAGACTAGTTGTTTGGAGGTAATGCGGCGCGTGCCGCCCGGAGGCGCGCGGTTCGCGCAGATAGCGTTGCCAGGGGTGCACGCATTTTGCTCCGTAGCCGGTTCCTAGCGGGCGGCTTCCACAGATTTGGACACGCGTCTCGCGATTGATACAATAGCCCTGACATGCACCGGTTTTGGTCCGCCCTGGCGGGGATAGTTCTAGGTTGTGCAATGGGCGCTGCGGCTATTTTGCTATGGCCGTCTTCTTCGAGCGTGTTTTCTAAAACGGTGCCGCACGTCGAAGCGGCAGTGGTACGCAGTGTAGCTGCTGCCTCGTCGACAGGGCCGATTCAGGTCCCCATTCTCGTCTACCATGTCGTGCGCCCGTCGTATCCCAGTGATACTGCTGAAATAAAAAAATACGCAGTTACACCAGAACTCTTCGACGCCGAGCTCGCACACCTGCGCGACGCGGGGTACCACGTAATAGGGTTCCAGAACCTTGCGGCGCGCCTCGCGTCATCTACCCCGCTACCAACCAAGCCGGTTATCCTTTCGTTTGATGACGCATGGGGCGACCAGTACCGGTATGCCTTTCCAGTGCTTGAGAAGTATCACGACACGGCGACGTTCTTTGTGTTTACCAACGCGCTCGGTAGCCGCGGGTTCCTTACGTGGGCTCAGCTCAAAACGATGCTGGCTGCTGGCATGACGGTGGGGGATCATTCGAAGTCGCATCCGTATTTCACGCATTTAACAGCTACCAGCTCGCTTATGAGTGAAATTGTGGATACGAAACGCGTCCTTGAAGCAAAGCTCAATGCGCCGGTCATTGCTTTCGCATACCCGTTTGGACAATACAATGCGCGCGTACTCGAGTACGTAAAAAAAGCTGGCTTTGTGTTCGGGCGGGGCGACGCCTGGCGCGGTCCGGACGTGAGTCCCGCAACACAGTACACGCTGTCAGCTCTGAATGCGCCGACGTCTTTAGGAGAGTTCAACCGGCTCTTTCCGTAACCAATATACGGGTAATTTCGTAGGCTTGCGTTACTGCTATACTATGGCCGGCTCTGTGTAGCCTGGGTGGCTCGCGTTATTAACTTTATTTATGTACGAAATGTCACGAAAACTCATTGCGGCGCTCGGAATCGTTGGGTTCCTCGCGTCTGCGGGCGTTGCGTTTGCACAAACGGCATCTAGCAGCGCCACGCCGCATGCGATGCCGATGGTGCTTGAGGTGGGTCAAGGAGGGAAGGTGCTGCTGCGCGGTACGGTTACCTCGGTAGCAGCAGGATCGGTTACGATTACGAGCTGGGGTGGCGTCTGGACCGTTACGGTTCCTTCGTCGGCTACGGTGCTTCCAAGCGGGACGGCGCTCACGAGTTTCCAGCAAGGTGACTTTGTCGGGGTGCAGGGATTAATTGATCAAAATGCAAATTGGACGGTTACCGCGAGCTTAATCCGCGACTGGACGGCAAAAAAGGCAGTAGCGCAGCAGGCGCAGTCGAATCGGCAGGCGGTGCGTCAGGCGATAGCAAGCGGACCGCGCGTGATTGAAGGTACGCTGTCGAATCTTGATGCCACTTCGCAAACGTTTACCCTTACCGCTCGCAGCGGGGTTGCGTACACGGTGACCCTGAACTCAGGGGCAAAGATTATAGGAAGGAATTGGGCAACGATAAACCTCGGGCAAGCAAAGGCTGGCGACACCGTACGTGTGTTTGGCTCAGTTTCAAGTTCTACCATTGCGGCTTCGGTATTCCGGGACGTGTCCGTTAAATAGCATTAGGTGCGACGCATAGTGAAGCCCCGCTCGCTTTGCGAGCGGGGCTTCGTGCTTCTATTTGCTATTTGCCGCGATAGATTTTTCGAAGAGCTCTGGCTCGGGTGGATGGTGCGCATCCATGGTTGCTATAAACGCGTCCCGATCGAGCGCAAACCGCGGATTGGTTCGTCTCTCTGCCTCGATTGTAGAAGCAACTCGACCTCTGTAGTCATGAGCAGGGTAGACTATCGTTTCATCGGCAAGCTCCCCGAGCGTTTCGTGCAGTGTGTGATAGAGCGCGCCGCTATTACCGCGCTGGAAATCGGTGCGGCCGGTACCGCCGATAAGCAGTGCGTCCCCGGTAAACACAGCGCCGTCGGCGAGTAGTGCGATGCTTTCGTCGGTGTGCCCGGACGCGCTAAGGATGCGGAGCGTTTCCGCGCCAAGCAGCAGCGTCTCGCCTCCCACGACGGCGATATCTTTATGAGTCGCTGGCGCCAGCGCGTGGCGCACTATTTTCGCGCCGGTGCGCGCGGCGAGCTCAGGCGCGGAAGAGACGTGATCGGCGTGCGTATGCGTTTCAATAAGATAGGCAAGCATACTCGCGTGTTTTTCGACTTCCGTTAGGTATGTCTCGAGCGGTAGTTCGACAGACGGATCGACGAGCGCTGCCGCTCTTCCTTCCGCGTCGGTAACCAGGTACGAAAGACAGCCGCGCGTCGAATGAAAAGGGAAGATGCGCATTTCTCGTTACTTGGTGGGGAGCCCCGCAGCCTCCCAGGCAAGAATTCCTCCGGATACGTTTTCTGCGTGCTGTAGTCCAAGAGAATGGAGGAGTGCCGTTGCGCGCGCACTCCTTCCGCCGGAGCGGCATAGTACGTGAATCGAGGTGTATGCGGAAAGCTGGCCGACCTGCCCCGCAAGGCGGTCGAGCGGGATGTTGTGCGCCCCGGGTATGCGCTGCATGCGCACCTCTTCTTTTGTACGTACGTCGAGCAGACAGTGTCCGTCTGCGCCGAGCCGCTCATACGCGTCAGTAACTGATACGCCTTTAGGTCCGAAAAAAGAAAACATATTTTGAGTAAACTATGAGAGTGTGAAAGCCGTGTTGATAATCGTCTCGAGCTCGCGAGCAAGGTGCGCAGTCGGTTTCTTTTGAGCCAGACAGCGGTCAACGTACTGACCTGCGAACGCTTCGGCAAAACGTTTCAGTCCGTTTGTTGCCGCCTTTACCTGGAAAAGCGTCTGGGCGCAGTCGACTTCCGTTTCGTTTGCCAGCAGCATTTTTAGCGCACGGACCTGGCCCTCGATACGCGAGAGACGGTGAATAAGCGCGTCATGGGAGTGGGGCGTCATGTGAGGCAGACGAGTACGGAGAGTATAGCACATACCCCATGGGGGTATGCAAGCGCCGGCCACTCTTGTGTGCCAGCGAATCGGGCAGGTACGCTTTGAACGGTGCTGCGGTCGGTATCCGTACCCGCGGTCTACGCGACCGGAATGCGCGAAGTGCGGTAGTATGGCAGAGCGTTTCAGTACAAGCGCGCCTCACCACAACATGCTCACCCATTTAATTTCGGTCTACGGCTACCTTGCGGTATTCGTGCTCATGACGCTCGAGAGTGCGCTCATTCCGATCCCATCGGAAGTAACTATGTCTTTCGCCGGGTTTCTGGCAAGCCGCGGGATGTTCTCCTTGTGGGGAGTTGCGGTTGTGGGAGCGGTGGGGAACGTGCTCGGCTCGCTTATTGGTTACTACATTGGGTATGCGCTTGAGGAGCACGTGCTGTTGGGTTGGATCCGACGGTACGGACGATTCTTGCTGGTGTCCGAAAAGGATTACGAGCGCGCCGCGTTGTGGTTTTCCACTTTTGGCGCTCCTACCGTCTTTTTCTCCAGGCTCCTGCCCGGTATCCGTACTTTTATCTCACTTCCTGCCGGCGTCTTCCGGATGAAATTGTGGACCTTCTCGCTCTACACCTTCGTGGGTTCGCTGCTTTGGTCGGGTCTTCTCACGTGGGTCGGGTATTACTTGGGGAGTCAGTGGAGCCGCATTGAGCCAGTCTTCAGCAGGTTGCAGTACGGTATCGCAGCACTGGTCGTGGTTGCTGTCACCTACTACGCGTACCGGAAAATGCGCGACAGACGCACGTAGTTGCCGGCGTGCGACGCGGTTGACTGCTTCCCAGATATGGTATAATGAAGCCATGCAGGCCCAGAAGGTCATTGAGCACCTCGGGTATTCGGCAAGCGAAGCGAAGGTGTATTTGGCGACGCTCGCGCTCGGCGAAGCGCACATTTCTGATATTGCGGCTAAGGCGAAACTCCCACGGACGAGCGCGCAGGCGCTTGTTGATAAGCTCCATAAAGACGGCCTCCTGAACTTTTATGTAGAACGCCGCTACAAGTACTGGGTTGCGGAAAATCCGGAGCGGCTCCTCGCCCGCATACAGCGCCGCGAGGATACGCTGCGTGGAATGTTGCCAGCACTCGATACGCTGCGCCGGCAGGCGTTGCGCCGCGGTAGTACGCGCGCTGCGCGTACGCACGATATTGGTTTTTTCCGCATACTTGCAGATGGTGCAAACCAGCCGATTTTGGTGACGAACTCGGAGTCCGGCATTGAATACGTGAACAGCGCATGGGAACGGCAGTTCGGGTATGCACTTGAAGAAGTGCGCGGTAAAGACCCGCGCATCTTGCAGAGCGGTCTTACCAAAGCAGCCGAATATGAGCGACTATGGAAGGCACTAGAAAAAGGAGCGTTGTTTCAGTCGAGCGAAATCATCGACAAACGGAAAGACGGTACGCATGTGGCGGTGCTTACCACCATTTTTGCAGTGGAGCATAATGGCGCGCGCTACTATGTGCAGATTCTCGAGAGTACCGACGGGAGCAACGGTCGCGCCGATGTACTACGAAAACGTTTTCTGAATGCAGCCGCCGCATGACGACGACTGAACAGTCGTCGTGAGAAGGGCGCCGAGCGTTCCAGATATGCCCTCGTTTTGCCGAGGGCATATTTTTTCTTATTTTTTCGTGACATCAATTTCCTTTGCGAGAGAATAGACACAGATTCGCACGACGAGGACCCGCCCAATAGATCTTTCGGTCCGCTTTATCGCGCTACGTTGTGGCCCCATAGGACCATCTTTGTATCGCATGCGGCGTGCGCTCCTTAGTGCGAATCGGGGTGGGGTCTCGGCGTACGGGCCGAGTCCTTTGGGAAATTACCAATACATAATTTCAACACTATGTGGCAAGACTGGATCAATGGTGTGCTGGGCGTCGCTATCATCGTCGTCGCTTTTCTCGACCTTACTGGGAATACGCTGGTGTGGACGCTCGGTCTGCTCGGGGCGGGCATCGCAATTATCGGTTTTTGGGGAGCTGGGGTGTACGTGAATGGATCATCCTCTGCAACCAGGACGATTTAAGACGCTCTTCGAACCGGCGCGCGGCGGCGCCGGTTCCGCCTTCGCACGAGGCGAAGGCGGAACCGGCTCCACCGATTAACATACGTAACGCACTCGACTATGAAATTGGCACAACGACATTCTTTTGACAGTGACACAGACCTTCTTCCTGGATTTGGGCGATTCTGTCGCGATCTCTCGACCGATTTATTTGAGGAGGACGGCATGCTTGTGGCAAAAATGGCTTTGCCCGGACTCGTTCCGGAGGAAATCGAGATTTCTTTCGAGGGCGACGTACTCACCGTTTCCGGAACGCGGGAAGAGGAAGAGTCTGAAGACGATAGAGAATACTACAACAAGGAGATTCGGCGTGGTTCCTTTTACCGGTCGATTCGTTTGCCGAAAACGGTTGACGTTGCGCAAGCGGCGGCGCAGTATCGCGACGGCATGCTGGCAGTCTCTTTGCCGATTGTCGATACGGAAGAACGTGTCGGCATCCGGATTCCGGTGCAGGGCGCTAGCGAGTAGCGGACTACAGCGTCACCGTGCAAACGGAAGCAACGAGTATGAAAAAGATTATCGACGACAAGAAGAAGCTTTTACGAGAACAGGATTGGCTTACGCGTCCGCCGCGGCTCGAAGGTAAGGCAAAAAATGCAATGCTAAATCCGGTACGAAAACCGAAAAAGCACCGCAGCATCGGCGCATATCTCGGCTCACTTTCTTGAGCATCTACTCTCCCTGCGTGTCTGAAGATGAGCGTTTCATAAAGACCAAGCGCTTGCTAGAATAGCGGCATGAACCTCTCGCTGCGCGCGCTCGCGTTTGCGCCGGTCTCAGATCATCTTGCTCTCGTTGCAACGCCGGTGGCCACGGCCCTTCTTGAAATGTCTAGTCGGGAAACGATTGGTGTCGCGCCTATCGACCCGGAGGTTTCTGATACGGCTGCTTTTTGCGAACGCTACGGGGTGGCGCTCGGTCAGTCTGCTAATTGCGTCATTGTGGAAGGGAGGCGCGCAGATACCGTCCGCTATGCTGCCTGTGTCGTGCCCGCGACCGCGCGCGCTGACATAAATCGGCTCGTGAAGAAGCTCCTCGACGTGAGCAAGATTTCATTCGCGTCCCGCGAAGATGCGGTTGCAAAAAGCGCCATGGAATTCGGCGCCATAACGGCTATCGGATTGCCGGAGGACTGGCCCGTTTTTATTGATGCGGCGGTAGCACGATCGCCGCGCGTGATTATTGGCAGCGGTTTGCGCCGATCGAAACTTTCGATACCCGGAGCCGTACTCGCTACGTTCCCAGGCGTACAAGTGGTCGAGGGGCTCGGCATGGATAAAGTGACATGACCCAGATTACCATCGAAGATTTTGAGAAGGTGGACGTTCGCGTCGGGCGCATTATCGAGGTCCAGGACTTTCCGGAAGCGCACAAGCCTGCCTATAAGCTCACCATTGATTTCGGCGACGAGATCGGCGTCAAACGCTCAAGTGCGCAGCTCGTCGGCGCGCACACGAAGGAAGATCTCGATGGCATGCTCGTCTGCTGCGTCGTAAATTTCCCGCCCAGGCAGGTAGGGCCGTTCCTGTCCGAGGTGCTCACGCTTGGTTTCAAAAATGCCGAAGGTACCGGTTGGCTCGTCATAACGCCCGCAAAACAAAACGTCGATCTCGGTTCGCGTCTGCAGTAAGCCGAAGCTTCAAGCGCCCCGGTTTCATGCAAGCCAGCGTTCGAGCAGGCAGAGTACGTGATCGCTGACAATGGGCGGCCTATATCGCAAATGATTGGTGACGGGATAAGATCGGAGAGGAACCTGCTACTCCTTTTTGCACCTTGTGCACACTGCAAGAGAGCGTGAGTGGAGTAGTATGCGGGTATTGCTATGGCTGCTGCGATACAAAATGCGGATGCGCTTGGCGCTACTCCGCTGCGTCGCGATGCGCTCGCAATAGCGGAAGCTGCGTATGACGCGGTAGACGTCGGAAAAGCGTTCGCACGCAAAGTTCGCTTTGCGGGCGACGAGCTGAGTATTGAAGGGGCGCGCTGGCCGCTACGCGGACGGCGCGTGTATTTTGTCGGCGTTGGTAAGTGCGCGATTGCCGCGGCAGAGGCAATCGAACTATTGCTGGGCGAGCGCCTGAACGGGGGCATTGCGCTTGATGTGCGCGGCGTAGCTGCGGGCAGATTAAAAAAAATTGAGACGTTTGTCGGGACGCATCCGCGACCGTCGGAAACGAACCTCGCTGCTGCGGCGCGCATCGTCGAGTTGCTTGAACGCTGCGATGAGGGCGATCTTGTGCTCATGCTTATCTCGGGCGGCGGCTCTACGCTCCTGTGCCTCCATGACGCGCCTATGACCTGCCTCGACGAGAGCATGCTCTTTGACGCGCTTACAGACAAAGGCGCCTCTATTCAAGAACTCAATACGGTGCGCAAGCACCTTTCGAAAGCTCGCGGCGGTTGGCTTGCCAAAGCCGCGTATCCAGCGGAAGCTGTCGCGCTCATTATTTCTGATGTTCCTGGAAACGATCTTGAATTTATTGCGTCAGGACCGACCGTTAAAGACATCACCACGATTGCCGACGCGCAGGCGGTGCTCGCGCGCTTTGCCGTGCCCGAGCCGCCCGGCGGCCTGCTCGAGACGCCGAAAGACGATCGGTATTTCGAACGCGTGACGAACAAACTCTTTCTCACCAACCGCGATGCGCTCGGGGCAATGCGTATAGAAGCGGAGGCGCGCGGCTACCGTGCAGAAGTCGTGAGCGACTGCCTGCATGGCGAAGCGCGCTCGCTCGCTGAAGATATGCTTGAGCGGCTCCATGGCGCAGAACGGCGCACCGCGTTTCTTGCCGGAGGTGAGAGTACCGTGACGCTTCCCAAAGGCCACGGCACGGGCGGACGCAACCAGGAGCTCGCCCTTGCGGCGCTTCCCGGTATTCGCGCCGGCGAACTACTTTTGCCATTTGCGTCTGACGGCAAAGACGCGACGGAGCATGCAGGAGCGATTGCCGACGAAACAACACGCGACCATGCGCGCCAGCGTGGCGCCGATATCGGCCCCGCGCTGGCGCGCCACACGAGCTATGACTTTTTTAAAATTACCGGCGACGCGCTTGTCACCGGCTTGCTCGAATCGAACGTGTCCGATCTTTTATTAGCGCTTAAGTCTTAAGTTCCTGAAAGCATGTCCTTCGAAAAGCACAGAATGATTTTTTGCTGAAAATTTTCTTCCTGCTCGGGTCGATGCCCTGTGCAGTGGCTTTTCTCAGAACCGGCTTTCAGGAACTTGGTTATTGACCTAAAATTACTCCATGAACAAATCCCACATTCTTTGGTTTACCGATATCAGCATGGACGATGTGTCGCAGGTCGGCGGCAAGAATGCGTCGTTGGGCGAGCTTATCCGCGCGGTAGAGCCAAAAGGAGTGCGCGTTCCCCATGGATTCGCGGTAACCGCCGCGGCCTACTATTACTACCTTTCGCAAACCGGTCTCGATGTCTTTATCGAGCATACGCTGCGCGGCCTTGATACGAAAAACCTGCGTGATCTTGCAAAGCGTGGTAAGCTCGTGCGCGAGAAAATGCGCTCGACGCGGCTCCCCAAAGATCTTGAGCAGGAGATTGCTGATGCGTACGCGCGCATGGAAAAGGAGTACGGGAAGCGTACGGACGTGGCAGTGCGCTCATCGGCGACCGCCGAAGACCTGCCTGGGGCATCATTTGCCGGCGAACAGGAGACCTACCTGAACATTCGCGGCGCAAAAGACGTTGTGCGCGCGACGATTTGGACCATGGCATCCTTGTTTACCGACCGCGCAATTTCGTATCGCGCCGATCGCGGTTTCGACCACATGAAGGTGGCGCTCTCGGTCGGCGTGCAAAAGATGGTGCGCAGCGACAAAGGCGCCTCGGGTGTCATGTTCACGGTTGACACCGAGAGCGGCTTTCGCGACGTGGTTATCATAAACGCTACCTACGGCCTCGGCGAAATGATCGTGCAGGGGCACGTGACGCCCGACGAGTACCTCGTAAAGAAATCGCTCATCGGAAAAGCAAAAAAGCCTATTATCCTAAAAAAAATAGGGACGAACGCGCGCAAGATGATTTACGATACGGGCAAACGCGCAGTGGAACAAACGAAGATCGTCGTAACGCCGCTCCCCGATACGAAGCGGTTCGTGCTGAGCGACGAGGAGATTCTGACGATGGCCTCCTGGGGCGCGACGGTTGAACGTCACTACAGCGAGCGCGCGAAGAAGTGGACGCCTATGGACATGGAGTGGGCAAAGGACGGCCTAACGGGCCAACTCTTCGTGGTGCAGGCGCGGCCGGAAACGGTGCAGGCCGAACGCGATTTCTCGAAGCTCGTTGAATATCGAGTAAGCGGGCAGGGTCCGGAGCTCGTGCGTGGGATTTCGGTCGGCTCAAAGGTGGCGAGCGGCAAAGTGCATGTCATTTTGAGCCCGAAGCAGATTCGCGCATTCAAGAAAGGCGAGGTGCTCGTAACCACGATGACGGATCCCGATTGGGAACCGATCATGAAAATGGCAAGCGCAATCATTACGGACAAAGGCGGCCGCACGAGCCACGCGGCCATTGTGTCTCGGGAACTCGGGCTGCCGGCAATCGTGGGAGCCGGCGACGCTACCA
>JAJZPB010000028.1 GCA_021811365.1 bacterium | reverse complement strand
GCGGCATGGGCGAGACGTGCTCGGCCTCGCTCGTGCGAGCGCGTCCAAGAAACGCAACGCTGAAAAGCTTAATAAACGCAAAGACGGCGAGCCCGCTCACGAGCGCCACGACTGCAAGCACGAGGGAGCCACCAAGAGCGACCGCGGGTGCGCTGTTCGCTAAGCCGAGTGCTAGAGACTGCAGAAGGAGCCACTCGCCGAAGAAGGTCCCCGTGGGCGGCAGCGCTGCCGCAGAGAGCGCGAGCGCAAGGAAGACGACCGAAAAAAGCGGCCACAACCGCGCCAGCCCGCCGAGACGGTCAAGGTCGCGCGTGTGCGTCTGCGCAACAACCGCACCGGTCGCCATAAAGAGTCCTGACTTGAATAGCGAGTGATTCAGCGCGTGAAGCGCGACAAAGCCCGTAAGCGCGGCGGTAAGCGCGGCGGCATTCGCGCCTACCGGCAGATTCGGCACTGCGAGTACGAGTCCGACGCCGGCGAAGAGAAGCCCCATGTTCTCGATGCTGCTCCATGCGAGCATGCGTTTCGCGTCGTTCTCGACCACCGCATGCAGAACACCAAAGAACGCAGAAAGGAGGCCAAGCACAATGACCAGAATCGCCCACGAGATGGGGACCGACGGGAAAAGGCCGAGCGTAAGTATGAATCCGTAGAGCGCGACTTTCAGCATGACCCCTGAAAGGAGCGCTGAGCTATGGCTCGGCGCTTGCGGGTGCGCAGACGGCAGCCACTGATGAAGCGGGACGAGTCCCGCTTTCGAGCCAAAGCCGACGAGAAGCAGGAGGAATGCGCCAAGGAGTACCCGGGGGGAAAGAGCGGCAGCGGTGTGCGCAACAACCGCCCAAGACACGAACGGGTTTCCGCCCGCAAGCATGAGCAAACCGACCATGAGACTCAGAAACCCCAGCTGCGCCATAAGCAAATAGCGGAATCCAGCCGCGAGCGAGTCTTTTGAACCGTCCGCCACGATAAGGAAATACGCGGCTATCGACATGAACTCCCAGGCGACTAAAAACGAAAACGGCTGCCCTGCCATAATCGTCGCCACCATACCGAAGATAAACAGGCTCGTAGCAAAGTCGAGCCAAGATATAGAGTACGTCTGCTCGTAGAGCGGAAGATACCCCTGGGCATACCAGGACGTAAGCGTTACGCCCATAAACACCAACCCCAGGAAAAACGCAGAGAGCGGCGTTACGTACAAAAAGAACAGCGGCGCGAGCGCGACCGCCACAACCTGCGTCGCTCCCTGCGCGAGCGCACTCACATACACGATAGTAGCAGCCAACCCGACGAGACCGGAAAGCAAAAGAATTGAATGCGCGACGTTCGATCGATAGGCGCGGTGCATCGGCGCAACTGCTGCGACAGCCGCAACAAGCGGCAGGAAAAGCGCGATGGTGTACAGAGCAGACATACGCATCGTTACGCTTCCCGAGCCGCTTCCACTGCAGCTAAAATGCCGGCGAGTATGGCGCGCGGTGTGGGCGGATCCCCGGGGATCTCCACGTCGACCGGCAGCAGCGCCGACACGGGACCAACGACCGCGTACGAGTCCTTCCAGATGCCGCCCGTAACCGCTCCATCACCCACGGCTACCACTATGCGCGGCTCTGGCATCAGGTGGTACGCCGTCTGAAGCGCGTGCGCCATGTTGCGCGTGACGGGGCCGGAGACGGTAAGAATGTCCGCATGCCGCGGCGACGCTACGAATGAAAGCCCGAACCGTTCGACGTCGTAGTAGGCATTGCCGAGTGCCGTCAATTCGTACTCCTCGCCATTGGTTGAACCAGCGTCGACGTGGCGAATGCGCAGCGCGCGGCCGCCACAGAGCGCGCGAATCGCTTTCTGCAGATTCTCGCTGAGCGCCCGCTCGTCCGGCATCACGGAAACCGGCTCCGTTTTGGAGCCGGTTTTCAGGACCGTCGATAATAACCGCAACATAGGGAAAGCGTGAAGGAGTATAGCTCTGTGCGGATTCAAAGTCTAGACCCTCTGTTTAATAGCCCTTGAGGTGGCGCGCCTTATCGTGCGTACGAATCTTTTCGAGCGCTTTTGCCTCAATCTGGCGGATGCGCTCGCGCGTCACGCCAAAACGCCGTCCCACTTCCTCGAGGGTGTGGTAGATGCCGTCGGCAAGCCCGTGCCGCATCTCGAGAATCTTGCGCTCCTTGGGGGAAAGGTCCTCAAGAATCGCGCGCACCTGCTCGGCGAGAATACGCTCAGACGACTCCTGAATCGGCGACGGGATCTTGTCGTCGGCAATGAAGTCGCCCAAAGTGCTTTTTTCGTCGTCATCGCCGCCGATGGGATTTTCCAGCGAGAGCGTGTCTTGGTTGATTTTCTCAATTTGATAAATCTTCTCCGGTTCGACACCCATTTCGATTGCCACTTCTTCTGGCTGCGGATCGCGGCCCAGAGCTTGTGCAAGGCGCCGGCTCACTTGCTTGTACTTGGCAATCGTCTCCACCATGTGCACCGGAATCCGGATGGTACGCGACTGGTCGGCGAGCGCGCGAGTTATCGCCTGTCGAATCCACCAGGTAGCATAGGTTGAGAACTTGTAGCCTTTCTTCCAGTCAAATTTGTCTACGGCGCGGAACAGGCCGATATTCCCTTCCTGAATAAGGTCGAGGAGCGTGAGGTCGGGCGAACGACCAACGTACTTCTTTGCAATAGACACGACGAGGCGCAGGTTGCTACGGGCAAGAATGTTGCGCGCTTCTCCGTCGCCCTTTTCGATACGCTTGGCAAGTTCGCGCTCCTCCGAAGCCGTGAGAAGCGGGTATTGGCCGATTTCGCGCAAGTAGATCTGAATAGAATCGTAGCTCGTCGAATGTCGATCTTTAATGTTGCGGGTTGCAAGGTATTCGTCGGCCGTGTCTTCGAGCATGCCACCCTCGAGCACATCGACGCCTGCGGTAGCGAAGCGCTCGTAGAGCGACTCGAGGAAGTTAACATCTTCCTCCACGTGCGGAAACGACTTCAAAATTTCGCTGTAGGTAACGTATCCGCGCTCGCGGCCTTTGGCGATGAGCTGTTCGGCACTAGCCGCTTTCTCTGCCGCTGCCTTGCCTTTTGCTGTGTTCGCGACTACGCGCACCACCTGCTTCGCCCGGACCGTTTTTCTGGCCTTCACGTTCGCCTTCGGTACCGGCTTTTTTTTGCTTACCGGCTTAGCCGGTGCGTGTTTTTTCGTCGCTGGCCGCTTTGCGGTAGGCGCCTTCTTTTTCTTTTTTTCGGGAGGATGTGCCATACGTAGGTTATGAAAATAGAGAAAATGCGCTCGTGTTGTTATTTGATTGCAGCGCGCTTCGCGGCTAACTGCGCGCACCGCGCTTGAGCACGACCAATAGCTTCTACATCGCCCGTTGACTCCGCCTTTCGCAAGTCCAGTATTGCCCGCTGATACGCCTCGCGGATAACCGCTTCTTCAAAGGCGTGGAGAAGCTCGTCCGCAGCCCCCTCCGCTGGCTGTTCACCAAACTGCCGTTCGACATCAAAGACAATCGGCTCGTCAGGTACACCCTCAGGAGGCTCGGTTGCCTCGGTAATCCGAAGATACTCCCTTTTCACACGCTCAGCAAGGGGGGTTCCCGGGTATGCGTGGAGAACGGCGAGCAGAACCTTCGCGCGCCGTTCTCGAACAGAGCGGTCCTCGACTATCGCTCTATGCTGCACCGGTTCAGACTCCTCTACCGGTGGCTGCGCGGGCAGGCGGGCAAGTGTTTCGCGTACACTTTCGCTCGAGAGACCGAGCGAGCGCCCTGTAGATTGCACGAAGTGCTCGCGCTCCATAGGGCTCGGCATCGCAGCAATGAGCGGCAGCACGATGCGCTCTGCAAGCGCGAGCAAGCGGTGCGAGTCGGACTCGCGCGCAGCGAGCACCGAGAGGAAAAATGTGACCACCGGCTGCGCGTCTTTGATGCGGACCGCAAAGTCATTTGCGTCCTCGAGAAGAAGCTCTGCTGGGTCCTTGCCTTCCGGCAAGCGCGCTGCCTTAACCTTCATGCCGCGGGCAAGCGCGAGGGCCGCCGATTTCGCGGTCGCGCCGAGGCCCGCGGAATCGGCATCGAGTACCAGCAGGAGATTTTCGCTATACCGCTTTAGCAGCTCGGCATGCTTTGCGGTAAACGCGGTACCGGAGAGCGCCACTGCATTAGTAAATCCTGCTTGGTGCGCCATAAGGACGTCCATCTGCCCTTCCACCAACAGCGCGAATCGTCGCAGCCGGATGGCGTCTTTCGCCCGGTCAAGGCCGAAGATGACTTCGGACTTTCGGTACAGGTCGGTTTCCGGCGAGTTGAGATACTTTGCTGGCGCGGCGCTTCCCTCCTTCATAGGCGCTTCGGTCGGCAACACACGGCCAGTAAAGGCAATGACGCGCCCATTCGAATCGCGAATCGGAAAAAGCATCCGGCCTCTGAAACGATCGTAGTACACGCCCGGTTTGCCGTCTGCCTCTTTTACTAGACCAGCTGCTGCAAGCTCTGTAACCGAAAAACCTTCGATGGTGAGTGCTTCAAGCAGCGCGCGCCACGAGTCGGGGGCGAACCCGAGGCCCCACTCTTTCATTACTGCGTCCGTGAGGCCGCGTTTTCTCCCATAGGCTTCCGCTGCGCTTCCGGCAAACTGCGCCGCATACCACTGCTGGGCTCGCGTCATTACCGCGCGCAGGCGTTCAGTATGCGAACTTTTTTCCCGCGCGCCGGGCGCGTATACAAGCTGCACGCCGGCCTTTTCGGCGAGCAGCCTCAGCGACTCTTTAAACTCCAATCCCTCTGCTTTTTGTATGAAGGAAAAGATGTCGCCTCCTTCCCCACAACCGAAACAGTGGTAGGTGTTCCGTTCGACGGAAACGTGGAAACTAGGGGTTTTCTCTTTGTGGAAAGGACATACGCCCACCCATGACCGACCAGCTTTATGCAGCTTCACGTACGGCGCGACGACCTCCTGAATCGAAAGCCGCTCCTTTATTTCCTGCACCTGGTCGCCATCCATTTGTTGTATGGTACCGCGGCATGAGAGAAGTTGACTAAATTCGCTTTACATGGCACTATAGAGTCCGGCTGAACAATCCCATACAGGAGTCCTCGAAATGGCCCGTACTGGCATCATGCAGGCGGCTACCGCGCTCACGGCGCACGCACATAACGCAGTCAGTATCGGTATGAGCTTCATGCCGAGAGCTGCTGCCTGCGTGTCGAGAGTACTGAACACGGCGCTTATTGGAGCCCTTCTTCTCGTGGCGGTGCTTCACAATCATCCGCCGCTGAACGGCCGCGCCGCTCAAATCGCGAGAGACTGCGTGCTTATGAACGTCGGCCGGTTTGCTGGAGAAAGCGCACTGAGACGCGATCTGGATATTTACCTGATTAAGCTCCGCTGCGAGGCTGCCGCGGCCGCTAACCGCGGTCACGTGTCGAGGTAGCGACGACGCACGAGCGGCGCAGGAGGATTACTCCCCCTGCGCCGCTTTTCCTTTTTGCAGAGCAAGCGTACAAGTGCGAGCGAAAAAGTAGTGGACGAGCGTCCGTGCACACTGTTTTGGCACGGGGAGAACGCAAAACCCCGCCGTGTGGCGGGGTAGATCGG